>CAYWND010000672.1:0-1818 GCA_964459085.1 uncultured Oceanibium sp.
AGTGGAACCCCATGAACTTCTCGGGTCGGTCGGTGCGGCTGGCCAGCCGGGTGATCGAGATCGACGAGGTGTTCGAGGTCAGGATCGTGTTGTCCTTGAGGTCCGGCACCAGCGCCTTGAAGATCTCGTGCTTGATCTGTTCGTTCTCGGTCGCGGCCTCGATCACCAGATCGGTCTGCGCGATGTCCCTCAGGTCCGCCGCCCGCGAGATCCGCCCCATCGCCGCATCGCGATCGGCTTGCGTGATCTTGTCCCGCGCGACCTGGCGATCCAGATTGGCCTCGATCAGGGTCATCGCCGCATCCAGCGCATCCGCCGAAATGTCGTGCAGCTTTACGTCATAGCCCGCCAGCGCAAAGACATGGGCAATTCCGTTGCCCATCTGCCCCGCGCCAATCACGCCCACGCTGTTGATACTCATGGCCTGTCCCTATGTGCGTTGCGATGCAGCATAAGGGGCCTGCTGTGGGGGGTGCAAGCGGGATCACGATATCTGGCCGCAGCCAATCAGATTTGCGGGTCGGTGCCTTGCGGGGGTATCATCGAGGCAGGAGAATTTCGGGGCTGCCGCCGGTTGGAATGCGGCTATGAGGTTCGACAATGAAATACCGATTTCTAGGCGCGGTTGCTCGATTGTGGGTGCTAGTGGTGCTTGCAGGAGTGGCGCCTGCGCAGGCCCAGGACTGTACTATGCCTCGCACCGAATTGTTGCGCGAGCTCATGGCCTGGATCGCGGACCGGACCGGATATGATGCGGCCAAAGCCGCGATCAATACCCCGGAAATCCTGTTCTGCCAGGCGGGCGACCGGATCGCATACGACCGCCAACACCTGCTTGTCCAGCCGGACGATCACGGGCTCTATGACCCGGTGTTGCGGCGGATTTATCTGGTTGCGCCCTGGTCGGAGAATTCTGACTGGGATGTCTCGATCCTGGTGCACGAGCTTGTTCACCACGTGCAGTTTTCGGTGCGCGACTGGGATTGCCCCAACCAGGCAGAGCTGCAGGCCTATCGACTGCAAGATGCATGGTTGGCGGAACGGGGGCTTACCGGGGATTTCGACTGGGCGCAGATCACACTGCAGTCGCGATGCCCGTCAGAAGTGCACCCGTAAGGGGTGCGCCGACGCCAGGTGGGCGGTTGCCCCCTTGCGTCGGCGTGAGTTCCTTATCAGCCCAACTTGGCCTGAAGCTCGGGCACCGCGTCGAACAGATCGGCGACCAGCCCATAATCGGCGACCTGGAAGATCGGGGCCTCTTCGTCCTTGTTGATCGCGACGATGACCTTGCTGTCCTTCATCCCTGCCAGGTGCTGGATCGCGCCCGAGATGCCGACGGCGACATAAAGGTCCGGGGCCACGACCTTGCCGGTCTGCCCGACCTGCCAGTCGTTCGGGGCATAGCCCGAGTCGACCGCAGCCCGCGAGGCGCCAACAGCGGCCCCCAGCGTGTCGGCCAGTTTCTCGATCAGCGCGAAGTTTTCTTCCGACCCCACGCCACGGCCGCCCGACACGACAATCTTGGCGGATGTCAGTTCGGGACGGTCGCTTTCCTGCACCTTGTCCTCGACCCATTCGCTCAGGCCGGGATTGTCGGCGGCCGAGATGGTCTCGATCGGGGCCGCGGCCTGCTCGCCAGCGGCATCAAAGGTCGAGGTGCGGATCGAGACGACTTTCTTGGCGTCGGTCGACTGCACCGTCTGGATCGCATTCCCGGCATAGATGGGGCGCTCGAATGTGGTCCCATCGACAACGGCCGAAACGTCCGAGATCACCATCACATCCAACAGCGCCGCCACACGCGGCAGCACGTTCTTG
>CAYWND010000673.1:0-1816 GCA_964459085.1 uncultured Oceanibium sp.
TCGGCCACAAGATCGCGTACGATCTGTTCCACGTCCCGGCCGACATAGCCCACTTCGGTGAACTTGGTCGCCTCGACCTTCAGGAACGGGGCCCGGGCAAGTTTGGCCAGACGCCGCGAAATCTCGGTCTTGCCGACGCCGGTCGGCCCGATCATCAGGATATTCTTGGGATACACCTCGTCCCGCAGATCGTCGCCCAGTTGACGGCGGCGCCAACGGTTACGCAACGCTACGGCCACGGCGCGCTTTGCGTCCTTTTGGCCGACAATGAAACGGTCAAGCTCGGAAACGATCTCGCGCGGCGTAAGGTCTGTCACAGCGTTCTCTACATTTTGTTGCACCACCGTGCGGTGCCCGGCTGATCACATATGGATCTGGCGGGCAAGTGCAAGGCTGGAGATGCCGATCACGGGCTGCGCCGGGGCGGTAAAACCCTTGTGTAGTGGGGTATGCATGCCCCGCAAAGCGTGCAAATTGCGCAGGGCACGCATTTGACAGGAGATCGAGACATGAATCGCCGTTCGTTTTTCAAGCTGGCCGCCACGGGTGTTGCCGCAGTTGCCGCCACGCGGGTGACGGCCGGGGGCCATGGACGTCTGGGGACGTTTGTAGGCGCCAGCAACCACGTCACGACCGGCACCGCCGAAATTGCGGGCACCGAGGTCAACCTGCTGGCCGATTTCACGTTCGACGGGGCGCCCGATCCCAAGGTCGCACTGGGCAAGGATGGCTATGACAAGACCACGCTGATGGGGCCGTTGAAATCGAACACTGGCGCGTCGAGCTATGCCATCCCGGCAGGCATCGATCCGGCCGAATACAACGAGGTCTGGATCTGGTGCGAGCGGTTCAATGTGCCGTTGGGTGTGGCCAAGCTGAACTAGGGGCGCCGGGACGACGCTCCCGCCCTGCGGGCGGCTCGCCCCGCCCGCCGTCCCTTTAGCCGGCCCCGATGATCTCGACGGTCATGTTGCCGTTCGTGTAGACACAGATTTCGGCTGCGATATCAAGGGCTTTGCGGGCGATTGCCTCGGCATCCATATCGGTTTCCGTCAGGGCTCGCGCAGCCGCCAGGGCAAAGTTTCCGCCTGATCCGATTGCCGCGACATCGTGTTCGGGTTCCAGCACATCGCCTGCGCCGGTGATGACCAGCAGGTCGGTGCCGTCGGTCACGATCAGCATCGCTTCGAGGTTGCGCAGGTATTTGTCGGTGCGCCAGTCCTTGGCCAGTTCCACCGCGGCGCGTTGCAGCTGACCGGGGGCGGCCTCGAGCTTTTTCTCCAGCCGTTCCAGCAACGTGAAGGCATCGGCCGTTGATCCGGCGAAGCCGCAGACCACGTCGCGCCCGCCGGGCGAAAGGCGGCGGACCTTGCGCGCGGATCCCTTGATGACGGTCTGGCCCAGGCTGACCTGCCCGTCGCCTGCCACCACCACCTTGCCGCCCTTGCGTACGCCGACAATGGTCGTGCCGTGCCAGCCGGGGAATTTCGTCTCACTCATCTTTCGCCCTCCGGGTTGAGGGGGGATATAGGGGTTTGTCGGGCGCGATGCCAGAGGGCTGCGGACAGCACGAAAATCGGTGCCAGCTTGTGTATGGCAAGCGTACAGCTTTCGTCCCGCACGATGTCGACTTTTTAGGCCTGTTGAGGGGATGGTGCCGGTGGTCGCGACTCAAGCCTAACGGAAGATGAACAGAGAGGTCGCGCACCCCGGACACGATCCGGGGCCCCCCGCGACCGCCGTGAGGCCCCGGGTCAGGCCCGGGGCAGCGCGGTGTCAGAGGGTGCGCTCGATCTCTTCGGTCTCGAAGATCTCG
>CAYWND010000674.1:0-1812 GCA_964459085.1 uncultured Oceanibium sp.
GTGGTGATGCGGCCCAAATCGGTCGGCACGCTGGTGCATGATGCGCTGCTGCCGGGCAAGCGGCTGTTCCTGTTTTCAACCGGCACCGGGATTGCCCCCTTTGCCAGTGTGATCCGCGACCCCGAGACCTACGACAAATTCGAACAGGTGATCCTGACCCATACCTGCCGCGAGGTGGGCGAGTTGGCCTATGGCCTGGACCTGGTGCGCGGCATTCACGAGGACGAACTGCTGCAAGAGTTGGTCGGAGACAAGTTGGTGCACATCCCCACCACCACGCGCGAGGACGGCCCGCAGATGGGGCGGATGACCGACTGGATCCGCGACGGTCGGCTGGCCGAGGCCTCCGGAGGGCCGCTGACACCCGAGACGGACCGGGTGATGATCTGTGGTTCCATGGCGATGCTGCAGGACCACAAAGCCCTGTGCGAGGCCGCCGGCCTGACCGAGGGCGCCAATTCCGAGCCCGGCCATTTCGTGATCGAAAAGGCGTTTGTGGACTGAATTGAGGCAGGGATTCGCGGCGTCGTCAGAGACTACGGGCCTTGGGCACCTTAAACTCTGAGCCTTAAGTACCTGATCCCTAACGTATATAATTTTATGAAAATATTCAAATACTTGTATCTCAATGCCTGCCTAATTTAAAACATATTCCGGGCTTATCCATGGCGGTAAGGTGATTGCCTCACCCCTGTAGTTGGTAACTTGTTTATAGGTAGGTCGAACATGACCCGTTTTGCCAAAGCAGCCTCTGCTGCGATGCTACTTTCCTTCACTGTTGGTCAAGCCATGGCGTCCGATCTGGTGCGCGTTGCGACCCTGGACGAGTCGGTGGTTTTCCACGGGATCATCCTGTCCGATGATCACGAGACGATCCGCGTCCTGGGCCCGTTTGGCGAGGCCGACATACTGAAATCCATGATCACCTGCGAAGGTGCTGCCTGTCCCGATGACATGAAATCTGCACTCCGGTTGCGGAAACAGGCGGCGTCGCCCGAGGTGTGACGAGATCCGTCTTGCCGGGCCCCGTGGTGCCTTGAGCACTGGAAATGGGGGCGGGCCCGGTGAGGCGGCGTTGAGAGAGGTTTTGCTTGCACGCCCTGGCGTCCTGCGAAACCGGGCGGACCGGTTGGGGGCAATCGACGGTCCGCCCCTCTCTGCAACGCACCGGTCGGTGTGGGTTGATCCCTATATATGCTGATCTAGACTCGGTTTTATGCGAGTCGCGGCCCTTTTGCATCCCAGGCCCGAGGGGCTGTATTGTCCGCCGGGGAATTTCTACATCGATCCGGTCCGGCCCGTGGACAAGGCGCTGATCACGCATGGCCATGCGGATCACGCGCGGGCCGGGCATGGCGCGGTTATGGCCACGCAGCGCACCCTGGACATTATGGAGATCCGCTATGGCGCGGGATTTGCCGGCGCTGTGCAGGCAGTCGATGCGGCGACCGTCAGCGTCAACGGGGTCGAGGTGTCGTTCCATCCCGCCGGGCATGTCCTGGGATCGGCGCAGATCCGGGTGGCGCACAAGGGCATTTCGATCGTGGCGGCGGGCGACTACAAACGCGGCGACGACCCGTCGGCCGAGCCGTTCGATCCGGTCCGGGGCGACGTGTTCATCACCGAGGCGACCTTTGGCCTGCCGGTGTTCCGCCATCCAGATCCGCGGGCCGAGATCGCGCGGCTGCTGACCTCGGTCGAGCGGTTTCCCGACCGCGCGCATCTGGTGGGGGTCTATGCGCTGGGCAAGGCGCAACGAGTGATCTGCCTGCTGCGAAATGCGGGGTATGACCGCCCGATCTATATCCATGG
>CAYWND010000675.1:0-1812 GCA_964459085.1 uncultured Oceanibium sp.
GGCGTCTACCGCCTGCCGCCAACCGGATGGGGACAAGTCGGTGGCCATCAAAAGGTCTGCGAACTTCGCCTTGGCCTTTAGCTCTTTCAAGGGCCCCGCAAGATCATCGAGATCCCGAAAATCGGTGTCTGCGGGCACCGGCCATTGACGGGGGATCTGACCACCCGGAGGTGTTTTCGAGCAATCGTAGGTGTAGATCGTGTAGGCCCGGCCGAATTTCAGCCGATCGAACATTCCGATATTGGCGTATCCCTTCTCTCCGGAAAGGGGTGTCAGGCGAAATCTGATGCCCTTGATCGAAATATCGCGCGAGGCCATGGATCGAACTCCTTCGTAAAATTCCTACGAAAGAGCCTAGCATGGGTTCCACAGCAAGCAGAAGCGCTGGGGATCAGGTCACGAGGCTTTCTTGCGGCGCGAGGTTTTCTTCTTTGCGCCTTTGGCGGCCAACAACTCCACCGCCTGATCCATCGTCACGGTCTGGGGATCTGTTCCCTTGGGCAGGGTCGCGTTGATCTTTTCCCACTTCACATAGGGACCATAGCGGCCGTCCATGACGTTGACGGGCCCGCCGCTGTCGGGATGTTCGCCCAGCTCTTTCAGCGGGGTGGCGGGTGTTCGTCCACGCCCTGTCTGGGCCGCCTTTTGCGCCAACAATTCGACCGCCCGGTTCATGCCAACCTCGAAGACCTCCTGCGGGTCCTTGAGGTTGGCATAGATACGCTGCGGCTTTTTCTTGGGATCGTCTGCGGGCCGCTCCAGCATCACATAGGGGCCGTAGCGGCCGAAATTCGCCTCGACACGGCCGCCCTCGGGGTGCTCGCCGATGAACCGCGGCAGCGACAACAGCTGAAGCGCCCGGTCCAGCGTGACCAGGCCCAGATCCTCGCCCTTGGGGACCGAGGCACGAGGCGGTTTCGGATCCTCCTCGGTCGCCTCGCCACGTTGGACGTAAGGCCCGAACCGGCCGGTACGCAGGGTGATCGGCAATCCATCATCGTCCTGGCCCAGCAGTTTGCCGTCCGGCCCGGCTACGTCGCCGCCTTCCAGTTCCCCGGACAGGGGGCGGGTGTAGCGGCATTCGGGATAGTTCGAACAGCCGATGAACGCGCCGCCCGAGCGCGCCGTCTTGAGGCTGAGCCGCCCGGTTCCACAGGTCTGGCAGACACGTGGGTCCGAACCGTCCTCGCGCGCCGGGAAGATGTGGGGGGCCAGGACCTCGTTGATCTTCTCCAGGACGTCTGTGATCCGCAATTCGGCGGTTTCGTCGATCGCTGCCGAGAAGTCGCGCCAGAAATTGCCCAGCACCTGCTGCCAGTCGATATCGCCCGAGGTGATCCGGTCCAGATCCTCTTCCAGCCCGGCAGTGAAGTTATAGCCCACATACTTACGGAAGTAGTTTTCCAGGAACGCGGTCACCAGGCGCCCCTTGTCCTCGGGGACAAGGCGGCCCTTGTCCTTGCGGACATAGTCGCGTTCCTGGATCACCGATACGATCGAGGCGTAGGTCGAGGGGCGTCCGATACCCAACTCTTCCATCTTCTTGACCAGCGTTGCCTCGGTATAGCGCGGCGGCGGCTGGGTGAAGTGCTGTTCGGGGTCGATTTGTGTCTTGGTGACCGCTTCGCCCTGCATGATCTGCGGCAGACGCTTGTCGTCGTCGTCCAGAACAACGTCGTCGCGGCCTTCTTCGTAAACCTTCAGGAACCCGTCAAAGGTGATGACCTGACCTGTGGCGCGCATCACCACCTGGCCATCCTGCGAGGTGACATCCACGATGGTGCGTTCGAACTTGGCCGCTGCCATCTGGCT
>CAYWND010000676.1:0-1810 GCA_964459085.1 uncultured Oceanibium sp.
CATCAGAAAATTCGCCATGTCGAAATCGTGGATCATCATGTCGCGGAACAGACCGCCCGAGACCTTGATGTACTCGACCGGCGGCGGGGCCGGATCAAACGAGGTGATCGACAGCAACTCGGGCGCGCCGATCTCGCCGCCATCCAACGCGGTTTTGAGGTCCCGGAAGTTTGGGTCAAATCGCCGGTTGAAACCAATCATCACGGTCGCGCCCATAGCGTCGACCTTGGCCTGGCACGCCCTCGCCCGATCGAGGCTGAGGTCGACCGGCTTTTCGCATAGAACCGCCTTGCCTGCCGCAGTCGCAGCCTCGATCAGATCGGAATGCGTGTCGGTCGAAGTTGCGATCAGAACCGCATCAATTCCGGGGTCATCCAGGATCTGTTCGCTCGACCGCACCGTCCCGCCATAGTCCCTTACCAGTTTCTCGGCATTGGCCTCGAAGACGTCTGCGACGGCGGCCAGACTACTGCCAGGGTGGTCCTGGATGGCCTTTGCGTGCACTTGTCCGATGCGACCGGCACCCAGCAGTCCCACGTTCATCATGTCAGTCTTGTTCCTTTATCTTGGCGGTTTGCGCGAGGATCGCGCCACTATCAACACCATGCCAAACTCCCTACGGAACAGCCAGCAGACAAACGTGCGATCCTTTCGGCCAGACATTCCGGCCCAAGCTTAGGCGGCAGGTCGAAGCTACGTCCATTACAAGCCCGTCTGTACGGGCTGAACAGCATGGCGTTCCTACTTTGAAGGGCAATTGGCAGTCTAAAATTTTACCAGTTGATAAAATTTCGATCCTGTGGGACGCTTCACGGTGCAACATCAACAAGAGAAGGCCCGCCAATGCCTGCGAACACGCGCACCGATGGTATTGTCGCCGGGCGGCTGGATGCCGCGGCGCTGGAGACGAACTTTGCCGATCTGCACCCGCCGCTAGACGCGCACGAGGCATTGGTGGCGGCGGACAGATGCTATTTCTGCCACGATGCGCCCTGCATCACCGCGTGCCCGACATCGATCGATATTCCACTCTTCATCCGCCAGATCGCAACAGGTACGCCCGAGGCGTCGGCGAAAACCATATTCGACCAGAATATCCTGGGCGGCATGTGTGCGCGGGTGTGCCCCACCGAAACCCTTTGCGAAGAAGCCTGCGTCCGCGAGGCCGCCGAGGGTAAGCCGGTCGAGATCGGGCGCTTGCAGCGCTATGCGACCGATACGGTGATGTCCGCAGGTGCGCATCCGTTCACGCGCGCGGCCGAGACCGGCAAGGCGGCGGCCATTGTGGGGGCTGGGCCGGCAGGATTGGCCTGTGCTCATCGACTGGCAATGCATGGACATAAGGTCGTGGTCTTTGACGCCCGCCCACGACCCGGTGGTCTGAACGAATACGGCATTGCCACTTACAAGACTATAGATGGATTTGCGCAGGCCGAAGTGGACTGGCTGCTGCAAATCGGTGGGATCGAGATGGTCTATGATCACCGACTTGGGGCTGGCGATCTGACGTTGGATGCGCTGCGCTCGAAATACGACGCGGTGTTTCTGGGCATCGGGCTGGCCGGCGTGAACGCGCTGCGCGCGGACGGTGAAGACAAGTCGGGGGTGCGTCCAGCCGTGGAATTTATCGCGGACTTGCGGCAGTCGGACGATTTCGCCGCTGTTCCGGTCGGGAGGCGCGTGGTCGTCATCGGTGGTGGAATGACAGCGGTAGATGCGGCCGTTCAGTCCAAGCTGCTAGGGGCCGAGGACGTGACCATGGTCTACCGGCGCGGCCCCGAGGCCATGAGTGCCAGCCAGTATGAACAGG
>CAYWND010000677.1:0-1802 GCA_964459085.1 uncultured Oceanibium sp.
GGGGCACACCGACAGTCAGGGGTCAGAAGACATGAATCTGGCGCTGAGCCAGAACCGCGCCGAGGCGGTTCTGAACGGCCTGCTGGCCCGCCGCATCCTGATTTCCGCGCTGACCGCAAAAGGCTATGGCGAGACCCGGCCGGTTGCCGACAACGGAACCGAAGAAGGCCGCGCCGCCAACCGCCGGATTGCCTTTCGGCTGGTGAGCGGGGATGATGAGGACACCGGCGAGGGCGAGAATGAATAGAACCGAGCTTGTGATCGTTATCGCGGTTGCCTTCTTCCTGACCTTCCTCGCAGGCTGGGTGCTGCGCTGGGCCTACGGTCGGCTGAACTCTGTCAATTCCGTCAATGTGACCGAGATCGACGATCTGGCGAACCGTCTGCACGAGGCGGAAGAGGCCCGGGACCAGGCCATGACCTATATCCAGCAGCGTGAATGGGAGCTGACAAACCAGCTGACCCAGACCGAGGCCGAACTGAAGGCCGCGATGGACGGGCTGGGGGCCGCGCGGCGCGAGGTCGGAGAACTGCAGGCCAGACTGGATGCCGCCGTCGCCGGCAACGGGTCGTCCGCCGCCTGATACTCTGCTTGCCTGTGGCCGCAGCCGGGTTAGGCTGAGGGCGACCCCACCGTGATCGGAGGCCGCCCATGATCCGCCTGCTCCTGTTCCTTGTCCTGGTGTGTCAGCCCGCGCTGGCAAATCCCTTCTTTGCAACCCAGGTCTCGCCCGCGGCGATGGCCGCCTTCGCGGCGCGCAACGCCGGGCAGGATGCCACGGCGCAGGACTGGATGGTCAGCGCGGCGAACCCGCTCGCGGTCGAAGCCGGGGCAGACGTGCTGCGCCGTGGCGGCACCGCGGCAGACGCGATGGTTGCGGTGCAGGCGGTTCTGGGGTTGGTGGAGCCGCAATCCTCGGGCCTCGGCGGCGGCGCGTTTCTTGTCTGGTATGACGCGGCAACCGGCACGGTCACGACGCTCGACGGGCGCGAAACCGCGCCTTTGGCGGCAACGCCGACACTGTTTCAGACAGCCGACGGCGAACCGCTGAAGTTTTTCGATGCTGTTGTCGGCGGGCGTTCGGTCGGCACACCCGGCACGCCGATGCTGATGGAGGTCGCGCACCGGCGCTGGGGTCGCGCCACCTGGGGCGACCTGCTGGCCCGCGCAACGGAACTGGCCGATGCCGGTTTCCCCATCAGCCCCCGCATGGCCGCGAGCATCGCGGCGGACGCGGACCGCCTGGCCCGGTTTCCCGCGACGGCGGCCTATTTCCTCGGGCCAGATGGCACGCCCCGACCGGAAGGCGAGATCCTGAAAAACCCGGCCTATGCGGCGACCTTGCGGGCACTGGCGCGGGACGGGGCCAGGGCCTTCTATGCCGGTCCGCTGGCCCGCGAGATCGTGCAGACGGTCCAGAAGGCACCAGGCAATCCGGGCCTGCTGTCAGAGGTCGATCTTGCGCTCTACCGTGTCAAGGAGCGCGCCGCAGTCTGCGCCCCCTACCGCGGATACAGCGTTTGCGGGATGGGTCCGCCCTCTTCCGGCGCGCTGACGGTTGCCCAGATCCTCGGCCTGCTGGAGC
This sequence comes from uncultured Oceanibium sp., assembly GCA_964459085.1. Taxonomy (GTDB): domain Bacteria; phylum Pseudomonadota; class Alphaproteobacteria; order Rhodobacterales; family Rhodobacteraceae; genus Halovulum. Next base: position 1,587 of record CAYWND010000677.1, read on the forward strand.
CGTTCGATCTGCCCGCGCTGGGGCCGGAGCATCCGGAAAGCTGGCGTCTGTTCGGAGACGCCGGGCGGCTCGCCTTCGCGGATCGGGGGCGCTACATGGCCGACAGCGATTTCCTGCCGGTGCCGGTGGGCGGGCTGATCGATCCGGCCTACCTGGCGGAACGCGCGCGGCTGCTCGACCGCAACACCGCGCTGGAAGAGGTCGCGCCGGGCACAC
>CAYWND010000678.1:0-1796 GCA_964459085.1 uncultured Oceanibium sp.
TTCACGGCGACGCGTGCGGTTCTGTCGCCGCTGAAGGATCAGGGTCAGCGCACGGTGGTCTTGTCCACGGCCATAGCCGAAGCCTCGGTCGCCATTCCCGGCATCCGGGTTGTCGTGGATTGTGGCCGGGCGCGGCGGGCGCGGCTGGATCCGGCCAACGGCATGAGCCGGTTGGTGACCGAGCGGGTGACGCGGGCCGAGGCGGACCAGCGCCAGGGCCGGGCCGGGCGGGTGGCCGAGGGCGTGTGTTACCGGATGTGGACCCGGGGCGAGGAAGGCGCGCTGGGCGGGTTTGCCCCGCCCGAGATCGAAACCGCCGACCTGGCTCCGTTGGCGCTGGATCTGGCGGCCTGGGGCGCGGCCCCGGGCGATCTGCCATTTCTCACGCAGCCGCCCGCTGGCGGCTATGCCAAGGCCCGCGCACTGCTGGGGGATCTGGGCGCTTTGGCGCAGGGCAAACTGACCGAGACCGGCAGGGCGATGGCGCGGCTGCCGCTGCACCCAAGGCTGGCGCGTATGGCCGTGGCCGGGGGCAGGGATGCCGCAATGGTTACGGCCCTGCTGGAAGAGCGGGACATTCTGGGAGACGGCGCGCCGGTCGATCTGGCGCTGCGGCTGCAGGCCGCGCGCGACCCGGCGGCGTTCGAGGCCCGGCGGCCCTGGCGTGTGGATCGGGCGGCCTTGGCATCAGCCAAGACGCAGGCAAAGCGGTTGCAGCGGCGATTGCCCGACGGGGACGCGAAGATGTCCGAGGCGGCCCTGATCTCGCTGGCCTATCCCGATCGGATCGGTTTGCGGCGGCCCGGGGATGCGCCCCGCTATCTGCTGTCGGGGGGTGCCGGGGCCGAGGTGCCGCCGGGGGACGAGTTGGGCGCGGCGCGGCTGATCGTGGCCACCGACCTGGACGGTGATCGGCGGGCGGCAAAAATCCGCCGAGCCGTCGCGATCACCGAGAGCGATCTGCGTGCGGCCCAAGGGCACCGGATCAAAGAGGTGCATCTGTGCCGCTGGTCGCGGCAGCACGGCCAGGTCGAGGCGCGTGTTCAAGAACAGTTGGGCGCCCTGGTGCTGGCCGATCGTGCCTGGCGCGGCGTGACCGATGCGGCGATGATCCCCGCCCTGCTGGAAGGGGTGCGGGACCGGGGCATCGACCGGCTGAACTGGACCCCGGCGGCGGATCGTCTGCGGGGCCGCATCGGCTGGCTGGCAGCGCGGGGCGCCAGGGGTCTGCCGGATCTGTCGGAGGTCACCCTGACGGCAAATCTGGAGACCTGGCTGGCGCCCTGGTTGGCGGGCATGCGGCGCTTTGACGACGTGCTTGCACTGGATCTTTTGCCGGTGATGCAGGCGATGCTGGGGGCCGAGGGTCAGGCGCTGGTCGACCGCCTGGCTCCGGGCCGGTTCACTGCACCCACCGGGACGCGGGTTGCGATCGACTACGGCGGCGAGGCGCCGAGTGCCGCGATCCGTCTGCAAGAGGTTTTCGGCCTGACCCGGCACCCGACGCTTGGCCCGGACAGGGTTCCGCTGACGCTGCAATTGCTGTCGCCTGCGGGCCGCCCGGTTCAGACCACCGCCGACCTTCCGGGGTTCTGGGCGTCGAGCTATGCGGATGTGCGCAAGGACATGCGCGGACGCTATCCCAAGCACCCCTGGCCCGAGGACCCGGCCACGGCACCACCGACCCGGCGTACGAAAAACCGTTGAAATTGGGCCGCGGTCGCGAAATTGTTGCCATTGATAAGCCTTTCTTTGGAGATCCCAGTGTTGTTAAGGTCGCGTGCCAGGGAAATACT
>CAYWND010000679.1:0-1793 GCA_964459085.1 uncultured Oceanibium sp.
CTCCCTCTGCCCTGACGGCGCGTATATCGCGTTTTCGTGGGGCACCACGGGCGAGCCTCAGCTGTGGATCATGCCCGCGCTCGGGGGGCAGCCACAGCGCCTGACTTTCGGGTCTGGCATCACCTTTTTCCGCTGGTTGCCCGATGCGTCTGGTCTGATCTATGGCGCAGACAATGACGGCAATGAGCAACCGGCTTTCTACCGGGTCAGCGTTGATGGCTCTGAAGAGGGGCTGGTGCTCGGTACTGCTGAAGGTGGGTTCCGGTCCTTCGCCGATATCTCGGCGGATGGTTCCAGCTTCATCTTCAGCTCCACTGAGCGCAACGGTCAGGACTACGACATCTGGCGCGGGACGATGTCTGGCGAAACCGAGATGATCTACCAGGGCACGTTCGGGTATTTCGCCCGTTCCCTGTCGCCGAACGGCTCAACCGCCATCGTAACCGAAACCGTCGGTGAGGATGCCGATAATCTCTATCTGCTGGACCTCGCCACAGGTGAGTTGGAAACAGTCTCTGCCCCTGATCCGCGCGCAAGCCACGGCGATGGCGGGTTTGAGTGGACTGCAAACGGCTCAAGCGTCTACCTCGTCACCAATCGCGGGCGCGAATTTGGCGCGCTCGAGCGCTATGACCTCGCCAGCGGAGACTTCACCGTTGTTGAAGAAGCTGATGCCGATATCACCGGCGTGGAGCTGTGCGGTATTGGCCAGCGCTGGCTTGTCTGGGGCGTCAATAATGATGGCTTCCATGAGCTGAAGGCGCGCGATCTGGAAACCGGACAGGATGTGGAGCTTCCTGAGCTTCCCGAAGGCACCAAGGACGGCGACCAAGTGGTGCTGTCGCGAAAAGAATGGGTGCTTCGTCCGGGGCAGCTTGTTCGCGTGGAATTGAAAGGACGCACCGTCAGTTCTGGTCTCTATGTTCCGCGCCCCGCGATCTTGCTGGACAACGGAAAGCACTATGTGTTCGTGGCCAAAGAAGGCAGCGGCGGGCAGGAAGTTGCAAAACGGTTGGAGGTCAACGTCGGAGAGTTTGTGCAGAGCTTCCGCCGGATCGAACCGCTAGCCGAGGGCGAACTCCAAGAAGGAGACAAGCTGATCGTCGAGGGCGTTCACTATCTGAGAGATGGCGATGTCGTGAACGCATTTGATGAAATTGAGGTGTCGCTGTGAATTTGCCTCAATTTGCCCTCGCGCGAAAGCCGGTCGTGATCGCGGTGGTTGCGCTGCTGGTCGCCTATGGCGTTCAGGTCTTTCTAACCGCTCCGCGTGCAGAGGACCCCGAATACATCATTCGAGAAGCGGTGATTGCGACTCAGTGGCCCGGGGCGACGGCGGAACAAGTCGAGAAACTGGTCACCGACCGCATCGAAGTCGCAATGGCGGACATCAAACAGGTGCGTCGACTTCAATCCACCAGCTATTCCGGTCGCAGTGTCGTTCAAGTCACCGGTCTCGATGCGGTCGATGACGTCGACGCGTTGTGGGACAAAGTTCGCGCGGAACTGAAGCTGGTCGCCGCCGACTTGCCGGAAGGCTGTATGGAACCGGCCGTGAACGACAAGTTCGGCGACACGGCAGCCATGGTCTTGGCAATGTACCAGGACCCAGAGTCCGCGAAGGTGCGCAAATATACTTCTCGCGAACTGGAGATCTTTGCGAAACGATTGCGAGATCGAATCCTGGATATCCGCCCGCTGCTGGAGAAGCCCGATGGATCCGTGGTGCCTAACTCCGTCGCGCCTTCGTACGTGGCCCGACTAGAGCTCCATGGGGTTCAGCAAGAAGTCAT
>CAYWND010000680.1:0-1791 GCA_964459085.1 uncultured Oceanibium sp.
GCTTTATGGCCTGCCGGATCACGCCATGCTGGATATGGGCGATTTCGCGGGCGGCATGCTGAAATACCTGGCGCGGCACCCGATCGAACGGGTCACGATCGCGGGAGGCTTTGGCAAGCTGACCAAGCTGGCGCAGGGCGCGCTGGATTTGCATTCGCGGCGCAGTCAGGTGGATTTCGGGCGGCTGGGGGCCTTGGCGGCGGACCTGGGCGGGGATGGTGACAGGATCGCGCGGTGCAACACCGCGATGGAGGCGCTGGGTATCCATCCGGATCTGGCCACGGCGATCGCCGGACAGGCCCGAGAGGCCGCACAGCGTGTGGCAGGCGAGACCCGGATCGAGGTGGTTGTCGTTGATCGCGAGGGGCGCATCGCCGCGCGCACGGACAAATGACCGTGCTGCTGCTGGCCGGGACGGCAGAGGCACGCGCGCTGGCAGATGAGTTGAGTGGCAAGGTGCCGTTGATCGTCTCGTTGCGGGGCGTGACAGGGGCGCCCCTGGACTATGCCGGTGACCTGCGAACGGGGGGATTCGGAGGTGCCGAGGGTTTGGCGCGGTATCTGCGGGCAGAAGGGATCCGGGCGGTGGTGGATGCCACCCATCCCTTTGCGGCGCGGATGACCGCGAACGCCGTGCAGGCCTGTCAGTCGGCAGGCGTCCCGTGCCTGCGGCTGCAGCGCCCGGCATGGCCGCTGCAACCCGGCTGGACCGAGGTCGCGGATATGGCGGCGGCGGTTGCGGCCTTGCCAGTTGGTGCACGGGTTTTTCTGGCTACCGGATCGGGCTCGGACCTGGCCCCGATCGCGGTGCGGCCGGACCTGAGCGCGCTGTTGCGGGTCATCGAAAAGCCCGAACACGTCCCGCCGAACGTGGATTTACTGATCGCGCGGCCACCGTTTGGCGAGGCGGACGAGCGGGCGTTGATGGCCCGCGAGGGCATCACGCACCTTGTGGCCAAGAACGCCGGCGGTGCCGCGGGCCACGCTAAGCTTGGCGCGGCCGACCGCTTGGGCATGCAAGTCCTGCTGATCCGCAGGCCGCCACTGCCCGACGGCTTGAGGGTTGTCACGGATGTCTCCGCTGCGCGGGATTGGGTGCTAGGTGGGGGGGCGGTATCCTAGAAGGCGCGGCCGAAGCCGACCAGTACGGTCAGTGTGCTGATGTCGGAGAACGTCGGCCCGCAAGTAGAGCATTGAAGGTCGAAGGTGTCATAATCCGCGTAGCGCACTTCGCCCCGCAGAAACCCGCCGGCGATGTCACGTTCCGCGCCGATACCCACGACATACCCCGTCTGTCCATCCGACTGAGAGGTGAAGCCGCTGTAGCTTCCCGAAACCTCCATGTGAGAAACGCCCGCAAGTCCATAGACGTAGTAGTTGCCCATCACGCTGCCTGCGCGGCCGACCAGCGAAACCTCCCAGTCCCCCTCGGTCGTGAAGGTTTCGTTTGCGACCGACGTGGCATGGGTGTCCTCGGTCGCCAGAATGTTGGCCCCGGCCTCGACGCCGTAAATCACCCCGGCCGCAGTGCTGTTGTTGAAGCCGATGAACAGCCCCCCTTGCAGGCCGTCGACATCGTTGGAATAGAATTGGCTTGGGGCATATGCCGGAATGTTCGTTTCCGCGTCGCCCAGGGAATATCCCAAGGTTCCGCCGAAATACGGCCCCATTGGCGGACCCGCCGCCGCTGTTGTCGCGGCCAACGCGGTGGTGGCAAGGCACAGGCACAGAATTCTGGTCATTCGCAAATCTCCCCTCCATATGCAATTTTCACAGTGTCCCACATGTGTC
>CAYWND010000681.1:0-1788 GCA_964459085.1 uncultured Oceanibium sp.
CTATTCGATGACTGCCGTGGACGAATACGGCCCGGTGATCGACGACATTTACGATTTCGCCGAAGCCCAGGGGTTCGAGATCGACACCATCATCCAGGAAGGTGGCGCTGGGCAGATCGAGATCAATTTCCTGCACGGTGGCCCGCTGGCGCTGGCCGACCAGGTGTTTTTCTTCAAACGCACGATCCGCGAGGCGGCGCTGCGGCAGAGCTGGTTTGCGACCTGCATGGCCAAGCCGGTGCGGCACGAGCCGGGCTCGGCGATGCACATCCACCAGTCTGTGGTGGATGCCAAGACCGGGCAGAATGTGTTTACCGGGGCGGATGGCGCGGCCTCGGCGCTGTTTCATGGCTTTATCGCCGGGCAACAGACCTATCTGCCGCATGTGGTGCCGGTGCTGGCACCCTATGTGAACTCGTACCGGCGCTATGTCGCCAGCGGCTCGGCCCCGATCAACCTGGAATGGGGCGCGGACAACCGCACGACGGGCCTGCGCATTCCGGTCAGCGAGCCCCAGGCGCGGCGGGTCGAGAACCGGATCGTGGGGATGGATGCGAACCCATATCTGGCGCTGGCGGCCTCGTTGGCGGCGGGGTATCTGGGCATGAAGCACGGGCTGGTCCCGCGTGATGCCATCGGCGGCGAGGCCTATGATCTGGACTACCAGATCCCACGCTCGCTGCTGGAGGCGGTCGATGCCTTCGAGGGCCACGGTGCCATCGAAGAGATGCTGGGGGCCGAGTTCTGCGCAACCTATGCCGCTCTCAAGCGACACGAAGCCGAGAGTTTCCTGGCGGTGATCAGCCCGTGGGAACGCGAGCATCTGCTGTTGAATGTCTGAGCGGGCGGAGAACACAGGATGCCTGGGTCAGTGATAGGTGGGGACAATGCAAAGGGCGCGTGCCGTGCCGCGCGGCACAGGACCCTCGGGTCGCGCCGCAGGCGCGAGTCGAGGGCCGGGCCCAACGCCGGGGGTCCTGCCGGCAGGCAGGGCGCGCGGGGGCGGGAGCACCACCGGCCCATGGGGGCGTGATGTCGGGTGATCTGCTGACGATCAATGACCGGATTGGGGCCTATCCCGACAGCTATTATGCCGCGACTGCGGGGGCTGTGCCGGATGCGCCGCCACTCGAGGGCGACATGCGGGTCGATGTCTGCATTATCGGGGGCGGGTTCACCGGGTTGTCGGCGGCGCTGACGCTGATGGGTCAGGGGCTGGATGTGCTGGTGCTCGAGGCCAGCCGCGTGGGCTTTGGTGCCTCGGGGCGCAATGGCGGGCAGATGGGCACCGGGTTGCGCAAGGGCCAGGCCGAGCTGGAGGGGGTTCTGGGCCGCGATGCGGCGCGGGCGATCTGGGATCTGACCGAGGACGCCAAGGCGACGGTCAAAGGCTATGTCGCTGACCATGATATTGCCTGTGACCTCAAACCCGGGCAACTGCACGCCATGCTGAGCGAGGGCGGGGTCCGCGAGATGCATCGCGAGGTCGCGCATCTGGAAGAGGTCTACGGGTACGGCGAGGCGCGCGCCCTGGACGGGGCGGCGATCCGACGGGAGTTGGGGACGGATGCCTACCGGGGCGGCGCGCTGGACATGGGCGCGGGGCATCTGCATCCGCTGAACTATGCCCTGGGGATGGCGCGCGCGGCCGTCGCGGGCGGTGTGCGGATCTGCGAAGAGACGCGGGTGCGCGGGGTTGTGCCTGCACGTCCGAACCGGATCGACACGGATCGAGGGGTCGTGCAGGCGGACCGGGTGCTTTACGCGCTGAACGGGTATAATCAGGGG
>CAYWND010000682.1:0-1785 GCA_964459085.1 uncultured Oceanibium sp.
TGGATACGCCGTGGAAGTTCCTTTCACAGCCGGTCGGGGAAAGAGTGTATCTCCACATTGTAGGGCGGGTCGAGAAACGCGCAGTCGATTGCTTCGCCATCGCCGACCAGGCGCTGGAGAAATGCAACGTCGCGGCCGTCCCCGCAGGCGACCCGGTGCTCTCCGAGCTGCCAGATATCGCCGGGCTGGACGCGCGGCGTCTCGGGAACAGCCGGAATGACCTCATCGTCGGGATCTTCGGCTTCTGACAAAACCACATCGATCTCGCCGGAACTGAACCCTGTGAGCCCGAGGTCAATGTCGATCTCGGGAAGCGAGAGTTCAGCCAGTTCCAGTTTGAGGATCTCGGTATCCCAACCTGCATTGAGCGCGATCTTGTTATCGGCAAGCCGCAGCGCCTTCTTCTGTGGTTCGGTGAGCCCATCCAGCATGATCACCGGAACGGTCTTGAGCCCCATCTCTTTCGCTGCGCGCAATCGGCCATGGCCGGCGATCAGGTTACCGTCCGGATCGGCAAGGATTGGATTGGTGAACCCGAACGCATCAATCGACTGGACGATCTGTTCGATCTGCCTCTTCGAATGCGTACGCGCATTGCGGGGGTCGGGGACGAGCTCGCCTGGGGCCTTGTAGACCACTTCGAGCGTGCGATCGGCATGAGAGGATGCCGCAAGGGGTGCTTTGCTCATGAGCGGAACATATCAGGACCACCCAGCCCCTCAAAGGCTTCTATCCCCAGCTGATTGGGGATTGCGGGGATAACGACATTTCGACTGGACTGTCCCCGCATTCCGAGCATTGGTGTCCATCCGCCCGGCTTGTTCGGGCTTGTCCCGGTAGCGGCGGCCATCCCGGCTGCCGACAACCGGAGACAGACATGACTACCAAGACCACAACTAGGAAGTCCGCCAGCAAGCTCGACACGCTCGAGAAGCTGCTGAAGCGCAAGAACGGCGCGAGCATTGCCGAGATGACCAAAGCCACCGAATGGCAGCAGCACTCGGTGCGTGGGGCGATGGCAGGCGCAATGAAGAAGCGCGGACACACGATCGCCTCTGAGAAAGTCGACGGCACCCGCCGCTATCGGATCGAGGTGCCGCAATGAGCAAGGCAGTCGAACAGCTCGTCGCGGAGATCGAGAGCCTCGATCTCGATGGCCTGCGTGCTTTCTGGAGGGAGCGCTACGGCGCCCCTCCACCGCTGCGCTCGGAACCGATAATGCGGCAGCTGCTCGCGTGGCGCGTGCAGGCAAAGGCGCTCGGCGGCCTTGACGATGACACTCGCAAGGCGCTGGCTCGATCGGGGCCCGTTCAGCCCGAAGGCAAGCACCTTGGTGTCGGTGCGCGTCTGACCCGCATCTGGAAGGGGCGCGAGGTCACCGTGGTGGTCGAGGAGGAGGGGTTCCGTTGGGATGATCAACTGTTCCCCAGTCTATCTGCAGCGGCGACCGCCATTGCCGGTTCTCGCTGGAACGGACCGCGGTTCTTCGGATTGCGAGACAGTTGATGAGCAGCAGGTCAAAGCGCTGCGCGATCTACACCCGCAAGTCCTCCGAGGAGGGTCTCGACCAGTCGTTCAACAGCCTTCACGCCCAACGCGAAGCCTGCGAGGCCTATGTGCTGAGTCAGGCATGCGAGGGCTGGCAAGCGCGTGCTGAATGTTATGATGACGGAGGCTTCTCGGGCGGCAACACGGATCGACCAGGCCTGCAGGCTTTGCTGAAGGACATCCAAGCCGGACGCATCGACATCGTGGTCGTCTACAAGATCGACCGCCTCACCCGCA
>CAYWND010000683.1:0-1780 GCA_964459085.1 uncultured Oceanibium sp.
TGTTTCCGGAGATTGTCCGTACGGCTCAACCCCAACGTGAGGCGGCCGAATGGATTGTCATTATTTCAAACGACGCCTGGTTTGGCGGTGGTTTAGGCCCTGCGCAACACTATGCGCAAAACCGCTATCGCGCGATTGAAAGCGGCCTACCCCTCGCGCGTGTTGCGACCCTCGGAATGACGGCCATGGTGGATGGTCATGGACGTGAAATTGCACGCGGAGGTGCTGCTCCCGGGGACCCAAATGGGTGGCGTTCGGCGGTTGTGAGAAGCGGTCTTCCCGCTCCGCTAGAAAATACACCATATCAAAGGTTTGGGGAGACGTTTTTCTGGTTGACATTGGTCCTATTTGCTGGGTTAGCCTTTCTAAATTGGAGACGTTAGAAAGCAAAAACAGTGTATAGAAAGTTGGACCCTATATGTCTGAGAATAAAGTCCCCAGTGGAATCGATCGAATTGTTGGACAAAGACTAAGATGGCGGCGTCGAGAACTAAAATTGACGCAAGAACAGCTTGGTGAGAAACTGGGACTAACGTTTCAACAAGTACAAAAATACGAAAAAGGCGTGAATAGAATCTCAGCCGGGCGACTGTTTGAGATCTCTCAGGCGCTCGGAATCACGATTACTTATTTTTACGAAGGCATAGATGATCTGATCGAGTCTTCGCCGGTTTTATCCGTCGGCGAAGATGACCATCCTCCGAGCCTGCCCGTCCTCGATGGCGAGGCGATGGAACTGGTCAAAGCCTTTCAGAATATCGCCGACCGATCGCTGCGACGCTCCCTCTTGGAAACCATCCGCGCCGCCGCCGCAACGTCTGAGGCCAGCGCCCCCGCCTGAGCGGGCCTGTGGCTCTGAAGCGACAGCTAACATCGTTTTGCAACTGCGAAAGAATTCGACGGTTGCTTTGCCGCACTGCACAAGCAACCTAGATCGAGTACGAATAAACGTATTCGACGGGAGGATGATGTGGCGGAGATTAGCACCATAGGCGTTGTTGGCGCCGGTCAGATGGGAAATGGCATCGCGCATGTCTGCGCGCTAGCCGGTTATGATGTCATTCTGAACGATATCTCGCAGGATGCCCTCGATGCTGGGGTCACCACAATTGGCAAAAATCTGGGCCGGCAATTGTCCCGCGAACTCATCTCCATGGATGAGATGAAAGCCGCGCAAGCCCGGATCAAAACATCCACTGAGGTCAATTCACTCGAAGCGGTCGATCTCGCCATCGAGGCGGCAACCGAAAACCGTGAGATCAAGGAGAAGATCTTCGCGACTCTTTGCGGTGTGGTCCCGAAGCACGCTTACCTCGCAACCAATACATCCTCAATTTCCGTCACGCGACTCGCATCCACGACGGATCGGCCAGAGAAATTTATCGGCCTGCACTTCATGAACCCCGTCCCGCTGATGAAGCTCATGGAGATTATTCGTGGCCTCGCCACCGATCAGGACACTTATGATATGGCCATCGGCCTGGCCGACCGCCTCGGCAAGACGACGACGAATGCCGAAGACTATCCGGCCTTCATCGTCAATCGCATCCTCGTGCCGATGATCAACGAGGCCGTGTACGCGCTGTATGAAGGGGTTGGCACGGTCGAAAGCATCGATACCGCCATGCGCCTTGGCGCAAACCATCCTATGGGACCCCTGACCCTGGCCGATTTCATTGGTCTCGATACCTGCTTGTCGATTATGCAGGTCCTGCATGACGGCCTCGCGGACACCAAGTATCGCCCCTGCCCACTTTTGGTGAACTATGTCGAAGCCGGA
>CAYWND010000684.1:0-1773 GCA_964459085.1 uncultured Oceanibium sp.
CGCACGCCGACCGCCGGGCGGACGAACCGCTCGACGCGGCTCAGGTCCGGGTCAACGCCCGCGCCCTCGCCGCGCTCGATGCAACAGACGACCTCGCCGCCCTCTTCGCGCCCGCGCTCTCTGACGAAGACCGCCACACGGTCGCGACCGAAGAAGCCTGGATCCTCGGCCTCGGTTTCGAGGACCGCCTGCGCGCGGCGGCTTCCGGATCGCACGCGCCAGAATCATATGATTCGCGGGGCGTCAGCCCCGCATCGCGCCCGACCCCGCCCCCCAGGGCGGGCGCGATTGCGCCCCCCCTCGGTGCCGTGCGCGATGCTCCGCCCCGACGAGCCGCTGCCGCAGACAATCCAACTTCGAGCAAAGCTGCTTACGCAAATTTCGAAACACCTTCAATCCGGCGTCCCTTGCCCTACGAACGCAACCCCTCCGCCATTTATGCCCAGTCCTTCGCAACCGTCCGGGCCGAGGCGCGGCTCGACCGCTTTCCCGCGGCGATGGAGCCGGTGGCCATCCGGCTGATCCACGCCTGCGGCATGGTCGAAATTGCCGACCGGCTCGCCTTTTCACCCAGCGCGGCAGAGGCCGGCATCGCGGCTCTTGCCGGTGGTGCGCCGATCCTCTGCGATTGCGAGATGGTCGCTTCGGGCATCATCCGCCGCGCCCTGCCCGCCGGCAATCCCGTTCTCTGCACGCTGAACGACCCCAAAACCCCGGCCCTTGCCGCGGGTATCGGCAACACCCGAAGCGCCGCCGCGGTGGAGCTTTGGGCCGACTGCCTGGACGGCGCCGTGGTGGCCATCGGCAATGCCCCGACCGCGCTTTTTCACCTGCTCGAACTGCTCGACGAAGGCGCGCCGAAACCCGCCGTGATCCTCGGCTTTCCCGTCGGGTTCGTCGGCGCGGCGGAAAGCAAGGCAGAACTTGCCGCCAACCCGCGCGGCTGCGACTTCATCGCGCTGCGCGGGCGCAAGGGCGGCTCGGCCTTGGCCAGCGCCGCTGTCAACGCGCTGGCTGCCGGGCTGAAGGAAACCCCGGTATGAGCGCCCGTTTTCCGGCCCGCTCCGGCCAGCCCGCCGCCGGCCCGCTGTGCAGACGGGGTGTGCACAGGGTGTGCACGCGTTGTGCACACCCGTTTCGGCGGCAAATCCGAAGGGACCCGCGATGACCGAACCCTGGCTTCACATTGTCGGAATCGGCGAAGACGGCCTCGATGGGCTGACCCCCGCGGCCCGGGCCGTGGTCGAGGCGGCCGAGGTCATCATCGGCGGCGACCGCCACCATTCGCTGAGCGACACGGTAACGGCAGAGCGCGTTTCCTGGCCGCATCCATTCGATGCGCTGATCGGTCAACTGCTTGATCTGAAAGGCAAACGCGTGGTCGTTCTGGCCACCGGCGATCCGCTCTGGTATTCGGTCGGCGCGCGCATCGGCCGGGCGATCGACCCGCGCGAGATCACCTACCACCCGCAGCTCTCCGCCTTCCAGCTCGCCGCCGCCCGCATGGGCTGGTCGATGCCGGATGTCGAAACGCTGACGGTTCACGGCCGCCCGGTCGAACAGATGATCGCCTTTATCCAGCCATCCCAGCGGCTCCTGGTTCTAACTACCGGAAAAGAAACACCAAATCAGATCGCGCGCTTCCTTTCGGAGCGCGGATTCGGGCAGTCGAAGATGACCGTTCTGGCGGCCATGGGCGGCCCCGACGAAGCGCGGTTCGACGGTATCGCGGCGGATTGGTCCCACGACGTTCCGGCCTTCAACACACTCGCC
>CAYWND010000685.1:0-1772 GCA_964459085.1 uncultured Oceanibium sp.
CCCTTCCGCCCGCGCCGCCACGATCGCGCGGGCGATGCGGCGCGAGGCGCGTTCCTCGCCGTACTGAAACAGGATGTCGGCCAGCGCCTGCTCGCTGGCCCCGTTCACAATGTCGGCGGCTGACGGGCCGTTCTGGCTCATGCGCATGTCCAGCGGGCCGTCGCGCAAGAACGAAAACCCGCGTTCGGCCTGGTCCAGCTGCATCGAGCTGACGCCGATATCCAGTGCGACGCCCGCCACCGCCTCGGCCCCGCTGTCTCGGGCAATGCTGTCAAGCTCGGCATAGTTGCCCGCCACCACCACCAGCCGCGCGCCATACTGTCCTCGCCAGGCATCCGCGCGTGTCAGCGCCTCGGGGTCGCGATCAATCGCGATCACACGATCCGCACCTGCCGCCAGCAACCCACGCGTATAGCCGCCTGCGCCAAAGGTGCCATCGATCCAGGTTCCCTCGATCGGGGCCGCAAGGTCCAGCAACGGGGTCAGCAAAACAGGGATATGGGGCGTGTCCGCGGATCCTGCGGGCACCATCGTCCTAGGCCCCCCGGCGCCGGTCCAGCAGGGCAAAGGGATCGCCCTCGTCGCCCTGCGCATCGACCCAGCTGTCCAGCGCCCTGGCATCATCCGCGTACGCCCCGGGATCCCAGATCTGAAACTTGTCGCCCATCCCGGCAAAGGTCGCCTCGGCCGCGATGCCCACGCGCTCGCGCAGTTTGGCAGGCAGCACCATGCGGCCGTTTTCATCCACTTGGGCATAGATCGACTGGGTGTTGATCATCCGCTCAAGGATCTCGCGTTCGCGCGAATACCGCGGCAGGTCCGAGATCATGTCGTCGACTTCTTCCATCGAACGCATCGAATATCCTTCGATGCAGTTGCGCCCCTTTCGGCCATAGACCAGCACCAGGTTGGGATTGGCACCGGGCGACCAGTCCGGATCGCCTTCTTCGAGCACACGGCGAAAGGGCGCGGGGATGGACACGCGCCCCTTGCTGTCCACCTTGTGGACACTCTCGCCTCTGAAACGCTTGGCCACGTTTCACACTCTCCTGCCTGGGGGCCGGCGCGCGCTGCGCCACGCCCCACGGGACCGGATGGGCCCCAAAGAAAAGACGGTCCGTGCTGCCCGGCACGAACCGTCCTGTCTGCCGTATCGGCCGCGCCCTGCAGAGCCATTTTGGCTGCTCGTTGGCCCTTTTCGGGGCACGTCGTCTGGGGAGGAATGCGGGCCTGTATGAAACCTGCTCTTGTCTTTGGTGGGGTCTTTGTGCCCCGAACGCGTATCCGCATCCCTTCCGTGTCAGAAGGTATGACATGGGATTTCATGTAAATCAATGGGAATTTATGCACACAGCATGGAATTTCCTCCTCCTAGCTGCAAAATGACCTGGTGGTCAAGGCCCAGACGGACGGAACAACCACAATATGTTGGGTGACAGGCGCCGTGATCGCGCAAATAGGGCAAATTCCAAGGGTGCATCCGCTCGGCGAATGAATTCCCATGCGGTCCCATCTCAGGCCCGAAACTACGCCATGGTGGGACAGTCTTCCCCCGACTTATCCACAGTTCGGGGGATTCTCGGGCCTCGGCCGACAGAATCGCCTATACCGGCATCAGCGAAAGGGGTCGGAATGCCGGAACAGTCACAGGGCGAGTTGAACGCCATCTATGATACCGCGGCGCGGGAGGGCGCGGGACGGGTCTATGACCGCTGGGCACAAGGCTACGACGCCGAGGTTCTGGCAGCGGGCTATCGGCTGCCGTTTCTGGC
>CAYWND010000686.1:0-1769 GCA_964459085.1 uncultured Oceanibium sp.
ACGCGCGGCGATCAGGTTGATGATCGGCCACACCATGCGCCGCGTTTCGGTCTTGCGCCGTTCAGGTGGTCGACTTCGACCGGTGTGTGGCTGACCACCTTGAGAAGCTGCTTGTGGGACCACACGTCATCTTCGCGCGGGGCGATGTTAAGATCCCCGACCATGATCGCGTTCTGCCAGCCCTCGTCCCGGAACCATCCGCGCATCTCGGTCAGAAAATCCAGCTTGTGGCCGAACTTGTCGTTCTGATCGCGGTCGGGGACGTCGCCCCCGGCAGGGACATAAAAATTGTGCACGACGGTGCCGTTGGGCAGGCGCGCGGCGACGTGGCGGGCGTCGCCCTTGCCGCAAAAGTCCCGCTGGCCCGCATCTTCGATCTCGACGCGGCTCAGGATGGCGACGCCGTTGTACCCCTTTTGCCCGCGGGCGACCATGTGGCCGTAGCCCAGGTCGGCAAAGTTGTCGCGTGGGATCTTTTCAACCGGGGATTTGGTTTCCTGAAGGCACAGGACGTCAGGCTTGTACCGCCTGAGCAGGTCCAGCACGATAGGTTCGCGCAGCCGAACCGAATTGATATTCCAAGTGCAGACCCGCAGGCTCATGCATCCCCCCTCCCATTCATTTTTCAGCAGATAATGTCTGGCACCGGGGATAGGTGCAACCGCTGACCCGCTCAAACCCCGATAAAGCGCCCGGTAATCTCGGGTGTCAGATCATCCATCGCCCCGTGCCAGACGGTTCTGCCCCGCAGCAGGATCGCCGCGCTGTCAGCGACCCGCTGAAATTCAGCCAGCGATTTGTCGATGATGACCAGGGACAACCCGCTTTCGGCCTTGAGCTTTGCGATCACCGACCAGATTTCCTTGCGGACCAGCGGTGCCAGTCCCTCGGTCGCCTCGTCCAGGATCAGCAGGCGCGGGTTGGTCATCAGGGCACGGCCGATTGCCAGCATCTGCTGTTCCCCGCCGGACAACGAGGCCGCCCGCTGGTGCCGACGTTCGTCGAGACGCGGGAACAGGTCCCCGATACGGTGCAGGTCCCAGTGCCCCGGTCGGGCGGCAGCCAGCAGGTTTTCCTCGACCGTGAGCGCCGCGAAACACCGCCGACCTTCGGGGGCCAGGCCGATGCCCAGTCGTGCAACGCGATGGCTGGGCAGGCGCGCGATGTCCTGCCCGGCAAATGTAATCTGTCCACCGGTTGTGGGCAGCATCCGGCAGATCGTCTTGACCGTGGTCGACTTGCCCATGCCGTTGCGACCCAAGAGTGCCAGAACCTCGCCCTCGGCCACCGACAGATCGACGCCAAAGAGGGCCTGGGTCGGGCCATAAGCGGCCTCGACACCCTCAAGAGTCAGCAAGGTCATGAGCCGTCCCCAAGATAGGCCTCGCGCACCTGGGCATTGGCGCGGATCTGGTCGACGGATCCGCTGGCGATGATCCGGCCATAGACCATGACGCTGATCCGGTTGGCCAGGGCGAACACCGCGTCCAGATCGTGTTCGATCAGCAGGATCGGCGCCTGATCCCTAAGCCCATCCAGGAACCGGGTCATATCGCGCGATCCCTCGGCCCCCAGCCCGGCCATGGGTTCGTCCATCAGGAAGGCGCGAGGTTGCAGGGTCAGCGCGACCGCCACTTCCAGTTGGCGCCGTTGGCCGTGGGACAGCTCGGCCGCGCGGGTGTCGCGGACGTCCGACAGGCCGACGCGGGCCAGCGCATCCTCGGCCCGGTCGCGAAGCGTGCGGTCGCCCAGCGCGGACCCGAGCAGCC
>CAYWND010000687.1:0-1768 GCA_964459085.1 uncultured Oceanibium sp.
GCATTGGTCTATGGCGCCAACGAGGATGCCCTGCTGGACGCGCGGGCGGTGCGCCTCGGCCGGGATGCTGGCGCGCTGACCAATATTGTCGACAACCTGGACGACAGCGATTTCATCACGCCCGCGATTGTGGACCGCGACCCGGTGACGGTGGCGATCGGCACCGAAGGTGCGGCACCGGTTCTGGCGCGCAAGATCAAGGCCGACCTGGAAGAGCGGCTGCCAACCTCGCTGGGGCTGCTGGCGCGGATCGGGCAGGCGTTCCGACCGCGCGCCGAGGTCCTGCCGATGGGCCGCAAGCGGCGCAACTTCTGGAGCCGGTTCTATTTCGAACGCGGCCCCGAGGCGCTGAAGGACGGCGATGATGCCGTGCGCCTGACGCTGGAAGAGCTGCTGTCCGAGGAACTGGCCGAACGTCCAGAAGAGGGGCATGTCTGGATCGTCGGAACGGGTCCGGGCGACCCCGAGTTGCTGACGCTGAAAGCGCGGCGCCTGCTGCACGAGGCGGATGTGGTGATCCATGACCGGCTGGTGCCGCAGCCGATCCTGGAATTGGCCCGCCGCGAGGCCAATGTGATCGAGGTTGGGAAAATCCCCTATGGCCCATCGTGGAAACAGGACGACATCAATGCGTTGATGGTCGCGCACGGCGCATCGTCGCGTGTGGTGCGGCTAAAGTCCGGTGATCCGTCGATCTTTGGCCGACTGGACGAAGAGATGGATGCGCTGGACGCCGCCGGGATCGCCTTTGACGTGGTGCCCGGCGTGACCTCGGCCAGTGCGGCCGCAGCGTCGATCAAGGCCAGCCTGACCAAGCGCGGCCGCAACTCGGCCATCCGCATCCTGACCGGGCATGACGTGAAGGGCTTTGCCGAACAGGACTGGCGCGATCTGGCCAAACCCGGTGCGGTTGCGGCGATCTATATGGGCGTCAAGGCGTCGGCCTTTCTGCGCGGTCGGTTGATGATCCACGGTGCGCCCGAGGACACGCCCGTGACCGCGATCGAGAACGCCTCGCGTGCGGATCAGCGGGTAATCGTAACGACCCTGCTGGACCTGCCAGAGACACTGGCGACCGCCGCGCCGTCGGGGCCGGTGATGATCTTCCTCGGCCTGTCCCCGCGCGCTGCGGCGGCGGTGGCAGCCGAACCCGAACTTCAACTTACAGAGGCGCTGTGATGGCCCGAGCATTCCTGCCCAAGGTGGCAACCGCAAACGACCTGCTGGAGGGCGACGTGATCTACTTCACCCCCCAGGGCGATTGGACGCGAAACCATGGCGAGGCCGCGCTGGCCGAGACGCCCGAGGCGGCCGAGACGCTGCTGGCCAGCGCGTCGCGCTTTCCCAACCAGGTCGTCGGTGTCTATCTCGCGGACGCGCAAGTCCTCGACGGACGTCCCGCCCCGGTCCATTTCCGCGAGGCCTTCCGAACCCGCGGCCCATCCAACTATTTCCACGGCAAACAGGCCGAAGGGTAGACGCATGTATCACTACACCAACTTCGACGCCGATTTCCTGCGCGAGCGGGTCAAGGAGTTTCGCGGTCAGGTCGAACGTCGGCTGGACGGCAGCCTGACCGAGGACGAGTTCAAGCCACTGCGCCTGATGAACGGACTGTATCTGCAACTGCATGCCTACATGCTGCGGGTGGCGATCCCCTATGGCACGCTCAACAGCGCCCAGATGCGCCAGCTTGCCGACCTGGCCGAGCGCTGGGACAAGGGGTATGGCCATTTCACCACCCGGCAGAACATCCAGTACAACTGGC
>CAYWND010000688.1:0-1752 GCA_964459085.1 uncultured Oceanibium sp.
GTTTCGCCCTAGCCTTCTGATCCTGCCGCTGATTGCGGCGACCTGTGCCCCCACCGCACCTCCGCCGCCGCTGAGCGGCGCCGAGATCAGCCGTGCGATCCGGTATCTGGACACAACCGTGCAGCCGCCGTCGATCGCGGGCGGTCGCGAGTTCTGCGGCTACTTCGGTGTCCTGCCCTCAGGCGACTTCACCGCTTCGGACCCCCTGCCAGGAGGGCCGGATTTCTGCGATCTGCCCGGCCTGCCGACGAATTTCCAGGCTACCGCGTCCTACCACAGCCACGGTCGCCACGACGGCATCAGCGACGGCGAGGTGCCGTCTGTTGATGACATCCTGTCGGATGCGGCCGAAGGGGTCTGGGGATTTGTTGCCACGCCCGGCGGCAGGGTCTGGCTGATCGATGGCTATGACCGCTCGGCCACCCTGTTGTGCGGCCCAGGTTGCATCCGAACCGATCCAGGCTATCGCGAGGATCCGCTGGACCCGGTGCAACCCTTCTATACGCTGGAAGACATCCGCTTTCGTCAGGGCGACTAGCTGCCGCGATAGGTCGAGTAGCCGTAGGGCGACAACAGCAGCGGCACGTGATAATGCGCCTCCGCATCCGCGATCCCGAACCGGATCGGCACCTGATCCAGGAACGTTTTCGCGCCTTCCGCCAGACCGTGCTGTTCCAGATACGGACCTACGAAAAAGATCAACTCATAGGTTCCCGCCGGCATCCTCCCCTTTGGCAGGATCGGCGCATCTGTCCGCCCGTCGGCATTTGTCACAGCCGTCCCGATCTTGCGATGCGAATTGCCCGACACGGCGTAAAGCGCAATCTCGATCCCTTCGGCCGGCACGCCCCGCGCCGTGTCCAGGACATGCGTGGTCAGGTATCCCTCGCTCATCGCTGCCTCCTTGCCCAACATCCGCTCCCGGTTTAGGACGGAATGGCAGGACGAGGAAGACCCAGAATGACGCCACCGCGTTATCCCCGCGATATGATCGGCTATGGCCCGTGCGCCCCGGATCCGAAATGGCCCGGCGGGTCAAAGATCGCGATCCAGATCGTCCTGAACTACGAGGAAGGCGGCGAAAACAACATTTTGCACGAGGATGCGGGGTCCGAGGCGTTTTTGTCCGAGATCGTGGGCGCGGCCTCGTGGCCCGATCAGCGCCATTGGAACATGGAAACGATCTATGAATATGGGGCGCGCGCAGGCTTCTGGCGGCTGCACCGCTTGTTCACGGAACTCGACATTCCACTGACCGTCTATGGCGTCGCGACCGCTCTGGCCCGCAGCCCCGAACAGGTTGCGGCAATGAAGGACGCGGGGTGGGAAATCGCCAGCCATGGCCTGAAATGGATCGAATACAAGGACTTCTCGCGAGACGAGGAAAAAGCCCATCTCGATCAGGCCATCGCCCTGCATGCCGAGGTCACGGGCGAGCGTCCCCGGGGCTGGTATACGGGCCGCTGTTCCATGAACACACTGGACCTGGTGACCGAAGAGGGCGGTTTCGACTACGTCGCCGACAGCTACGCCGACGATCTGCCCTACTGGCGCGCCCATGCGGGCCGCGACCAGTTGGTCGTGCCCTATACGCTGGACGCCAATGACATGCGGTTTGCCACGCCTCAAGGCTTCAACGCAGACGACCAGTTCTATGCCTATCTCAAGCACAGCTTCTATGCGCTTTATGCCGAAGGCGCGGCAGGGTCCGACAAGAGATACTCGATCGACCACCATAGCCACCTGAACTGC
>CAYWND010000689.1:0-1751 GCA_964459085.1 uncultured Oceanibium sp.
GAGTTCGTTCATCTTCCCCGTAAATAGCCACGCTCCTACTGGGTCTCCGGCTTCATCTAAAAGTGGAGCACTGAAAACCGACTCGTCTCCTGTGTGTCTGATCAGCTGTGCATGGGCCAGCAAGAGATCGCGTTCAATCGGCGATGCCTTGGCGAAGGCTTGGGCGAGCAGGCCCTCAACCGCATCGCCTTTGCCATTGTCGCCCATGGCGTCAAACAGACCGCACCACGCTTCGGCGGACGCGCTATCGATGTCGAGAACCCGCCGCCAGGCTTCCTCTCTGACCGAGGGCGCTTCGAAGCGCGAAAGGATTTGCGCACGCCGCAGGCAAAGCTGGAAATTCTTCGGATATTGATTGAGCCCGGCGTCGACCTGCTCCAAGGCTGTGGCTCGCTCACCGGCCCGCTCTGAAGCGCGCGCCTTTCTGAGCGTGTCCTCTGCGAGGTCTCGTTCCGCCTGAGTGCGTCCCAGGCCGTCGGTCGAACCCCTGCGCAGGCGCATATTTGCCAGATATAGCTGATTGATCACCGATTCAGGAAGAATTTGCCGCGCGATCTGCTTGGCCTGTCTGATCATTCCGACATTGGGCGATGTTCTGGTCATGGGAACACGGAACCTTGAAAGCAATACGTCGGGCGTTGATTGACCAAGGCGATGCCTGGGTCAATCCGTTGGCTCCAAAAACTGGCGCATTTGCGCGGCCATTGTCTCCAATGAGAACGCTTTTTGCACGTGGTCGCGTGCTCGGGCCCCATCTTTTTCAAGTGCTTCGCGATCCGCGACCCAGCGATCCAGCACCTTGGCCAGCGCCGCAGGGTCCTTCGCCACCGCCTCGTCGATCAGGTGGGAGGCTCCCGGTGCGAGCGCTTCAGCCGTCCCGCCTGTATCAACCGCTGCAGCGCATACGCCTTCCCACTGAGCCTCGATGACGGTGTTGGGTAAGCCTTCAACGCGTGAAAGCAGCAAGAAAAGGTCCATCTTTCGCATCCACCAGCGTGGGCTGGCGCTGCGACCGGTGAGCAAGACCCGTCCATCAAGGTCAGGGGCCTGGCAGCGGGCCTTGACGTCGGCTGACAGCGGACCGTCGCCCACGATCAGGAATCGCGCCGGCTCCTTCATGCGCGCCGCCGCCTCCAGCCAGAGCAGGGGACGCTTGTTGTCATCAAGGCGCATAACTGACCCGATCACCGGGCTGTCCGGAGATGCGGCCTCCCAGGCCTCAGCGCGTGCAACTATCCGGTTATCAGGACTTGGCTCATCTGCATCACGAAATCCGTTACGGATCAGGCCGATCCGGCCTTCATCAAGGCCCAGATAGGCCTCATACGCTGTTGCGCCGCTCTGCGAGTTGTTGATGGCTTTGATCTGTGGGTCATCCAGCATGGCTTTCAGAACCGGCGAAAACCAACTGTGACCCAGTTGGCGCGTGCTGGCGGGCATGCTGCGGAAGGCAAAGTTTATGTTGGGCACGCCTGCGATCAGCGCGGCGATACCCACGCGCACCGCCGTCCCGTCCTGCCAGGCAAAGACGGTTTCAGGTTGCAGCTTCTGCAGGCAGACAATCGTCTGTCGGATCTTCTCGCCCATGCCATGGGGAAGGCTTGCCAGCATGGACCAGATTTTGGGATCAATGCCGCCTGGGGCTTTTGAAGGGGCTAAACGGCGATCGGCTTCGATGATGTCGATGCCGACCTCTTCCAGTGTGGATTTGAAGAACGCGCCGTCCTTGCGCCCTGACAGGCTGTTGACCA
>CAYWND010000690.1:0-1750 GCA_964459085.1 uncultured Oceanibium sp.
AGGCCAAGCGGACCGGCAAGGTCAGCGCGGTGGCGGCCGAGTGACGGATGAGCGATTTCTTCGAAGCACTGGTCGAGTTGGGGGGCGAGGGCAAACGCTGGCGGTCGGGCTGGGCCATTCTGGGGCTGGTGCTGGGATTGGCTGCGGGCGGGTATCTGGGCTGGATGACCGGGGGCATCGGCAACACGATCATCAGCGCCGGCCTTGGCGGGTTCCTGGGCTGGATCCTGTTTGTGATGCTGCGGGGGTTCCTGCGGTTTGCCGTGCTGTTTCTGGTGCTGATTCCGGTCGTTGTGGGCTGGTACTGGATCACGGGGAAGCTGTGAGATGACGCGCGACATGCACCTGGCCGAACTGAACATCGGGCGCCTGCTGGCGCCGACGGACGACCCGCTGGTGGCCGAGTTCATGGCCAATCTGGATCGCATCAACGGGCTGGGCAAGCGCATGCCGGGGTTCGTCTGGATGATGGAAGGCTCGGGTGAGCCGGGGACTGGCAATACCGAGAATAATATTGGCGACGATCCTCAGTTTGTCGCAAACCTAACCGTTTGGGAGGATGTGGAAAGCCTGGAGACCTTTGTCTTTGGCACCATCCACAAGCAGTTTTATGACCGCCGGCAAGAGTGGTTCCAGGTCCTTGGCGATCAGCATTTCGTCATGTGGTGGGTCGAGGCCGGGCATCAGCCGACCCTGGACGAGGGGTTGGCGCGGCTGGATCACCTGAAGGTAAACGGCAACAGCGATCACGCCTTCGGGTGGGATCATCTGAGCGCGGCGCGGCTGTGGAAAGCCAAGCGCTGCCAGGCGGCGGAGTAGGCTGATGTGTTTCGGAGACATGGATTATCGCACCCTGCGACGGGAAACCGAGGACCGGCTGCGCGATGTGCCGAAAGTCGAGGCGCGGGCCGCGCGCGACTGGGGCGCGATCCTGGGTGCGGTTCTGGATGCGATCCTGCCCAAACCCCAACCGGATCGTAAACCGGTTCCGATCAAGGTGAAGGGGCCGCGCGGCTGATGCGGGCAGTGGCTGTCATATGCCTTTTGCCCACGCTGGCCGTGGCGCAGGATGATCCGGCGGGCGCGTTCTGCTGGGCGGCCGAGACGGCGCATGAGGCGCGGGTCCAATGCGTCGAGGACTATGAACACGCCGCCGTGCGGATCCTGGAATACGGCAAGGCCAACGGGCACATGGACGCGGACGGAAACCTGGAGATGTCGGACCTGTTTTCCAGCCTGTTCAGCTGGCGCACGCTGGTCGGCCTGCCGCCGGACAACGTTTTCCTGAAATGCGCTGCGAAGGGCTCGGAATTCGCTGGCGAACCGGACCTGAGAGAGATATGGGCCTGCATACGGGAGAGAGACCCGGACGCGGCCAGGATGGATGCGATTTGAGGGGCACATGACCGATCTGCGCAAACTCATCATCGACGATGTCGAAATCGAGGTGGATCCTCGGCTGACGCTGCTTCAGGCCTGCGAGGAGGCCGGGGTCGAGATCCCCCGGTTCTGTTATCACGAGCGGCTGTCAATTGCGGGCAACTGTCTGATGTGCCTGGTCGAGGTCGTGGGCGGGCCGCCCAAGCCCGCGGCCAGTTGCGCGATGCAGGTCAAGGATCTGCGGCCCGGGCCCGAGGGCCAGCCGCCGGTGATCAAGACCAAGAGCCCGTGGGTGGACGACGCCCGAGAACTGCTCACTGAGCCTCCGCGACGCACTTACGACCTGCCTTGCCCGATCTGCGATCAGGGC
>CAYWND010000691.1:0-1750 GCA_964459085.1 uncultured Oceanibium sp.
GCGATCCTGTTTGCCGACATCCTGCTGGTGCCCCAGGCACTGGGCGCGGATCTGTGGTTCGAAGAGGGCGAGGGCCCGCGTCTGTCGACCATCGGCGGCGCCGATGATTTCGGTCGGCTAGGGCCCGCGGACGCAATCCACGACACCCTTGCGCCGGTCTATGATACCGTCCGGATCCTGCGTGCCGAACTGCCGTCTGAGACCGCGCTGATCGGCTTTGCCGGGGCGCCGTGGACCGTGGCCACCTACATGATCGCGGGGCGCGGGACCAAGGATCAGGGCCCCGCCCGTCGCCTGATGTATGGCGATCCGACCACCTTCGATGCCCTGATGGACCGCATAACCGAGGCGACCGCCGCCTACCTGATCCGCCAGATCGAGGCGGGTGCCGAGGTCGTCAAATTGTTCGACAGCTGGGCCGGTGCGCTGCCCGGCGCGGTGTTCGACCGCTACGCCATCCAGCCCGCACTCAGGATCGCGACCGCGATCCGCCAGGCGCACCCGGATGTGCCGATCATCGGCTTTCCGCGTCAGGCCGGCGAAAAGGTCGAGGGGTTCATCCACGCCACGGGCGTCGAGGGCTGTGCTATAGATACCTCGGTCGATCCCGGTTGGGCCGCAGCCACCCTTCAACCACTGACCTGCGTGCAGGGCAACCTGGATCCGATGCATCTGGTCACCGGCGGCGATGCTCTGATCCGTGCCGTCGGCAACCTGCGCGAGACCTTTGCCGACGGTCCCTACATCTTCAATCTGGGCCACGGCATCACACCGGACGCAGATCCCGCGAATGTCGACGTGATGCTCAAGGCACTCCGAACCTGACACCGCCTCGACCCCGCGATTCGCGCAGGGGTCAAGGATCGGCGTCAGCCGACGCCACAGGCGCGTGTCCTTGAGGCTGGCGCGACTCGCATCCATGCTCGGATTCGCCCAGGCCCTGCCGGGGCCTCTCAGCAGCCCCAACCGCTTTGAGATATCCCGCAAGGGATGTCTCAAAGCTCAAGGTTACGTCCGCGCCAGCGGACACCGTTTGACAGCTGCCCCGTCACCGTCGCCAGAAGGCCAGCGTGAACAGGACATACACCGACATCAACTCCAACCGGCCCACCAGCATGGTCGCCGCCAGCAGCCACTTGGCCTGATCGGGAAGTCCGGCGAAATTCCCGGTTGGGCCGATTTCGGGTCCCAGGCCGGGGCCGATGTTGGCCAAGGCGGTGGCAGCGCCGGAAATGGCGGTTATGGGTGGCAACCCCATCAGGCTCAGCGCGATCGCCACCGCGGCCAACGTGATCATGAACAACACGAAAAACGCCATGACCGAGTTCATCACATCATCTGCCACCGGCCGCCCTTCGTAGCGCGGACCGAACACGCCCGACGGGCTGTGCATGCGCCGGATCTGGGACTGCATCGCGGCCAGAAGCAGTTGAAACCGAAACACCTTGATCGAGCAGCAGGTGGATCCCGCGCAGCCGCCGATCAATCCGATGATAAAGAACAACGCGACCGCGAAACTGCCCCAGGCCTGGTAGTTCGCAGACGCATACCCGGTCCCGGTCGTGATCGATACCGCATTGAACAGGGCCTCGCGGAACGCCGCCTCGCCGCCTGCGCCCATAAATGTCAGATGCCAGGCGGTCAGCACTGCAACGATCAGTACCAGCAGGCCCATGAAAGCCCGGATCTGGCTGTCCCGGAACAGTGGCTTGGCCGTTCCCGCCATGATCTGCACGTACCGCACAAAGGG
>CAYWND010000692.1:0-1747 GCA_964459085.1 uncultured Oceanibium sp.
ATCAACGTCCCCGATTATCCCAAGCTGGCCCAGATCTGGTGGCAGCAGATCGGCGACGTGAACTCGGGCGCGTTCACCCCGCAGCAAGCCATGGACCGTCTGGCAGAAGAGATGGACATCACCATGGCCCGTATGCAGGCGGCTGACGAAGGTGCTGGCGTCTACGGCGGCTGCGGCCCGCGGCTGAACGAAGAGCGGGACGCCGAGTACTGGCTGAACCAGCCGGGCTCGCCCAAGGCCAAGCTCGCCAACGAGAAGCCTCAGGGCCAGACCGTCAACTACGACGAACTGGTCGCCCGCTGGCAGGCCCAGTGATCTGATGCTCAGGGTGCGGGGCCGCCTGAACGGGTGGCCCTCACCCCCGCGACGGGTGGTATTTCGGTCATGATCGAACTTCAGTCTGCGTCCAAGCGTGTGGGCCGCGTGCTCCACATCAAGCCGACGACAGTCACTTTTGGCACCGGCCACTTCAACGTGCTGCTGGGCGCCACCGGGGCCGGCAAGACGTCCCTGATCAAGCTGATGGCGGGCCTCGACCCGCTGGCATCCGGCAAGATCCTGATGGATGGGCAGGATGTCTCGCGCCTCAACACGCAGAAACGCAATATCAGCCTGGTCCACCAGTTCTTCGTGAACTACCCGCATTTCACGGTATTCGACAACATCGCCTCGCCCCTGCGCGTCGCAGGTATGGCAAAGTCCGAGATCGAGGGCCGCGTCGAAGAGGCCGCCGATCTGCTGCAACTGCGGCCGATGCTGCAGCGCCGCCCGCACGAGTTGTCGGGCGGCCAGCAACAACGCACCGCACTGGCCCGCGCCATCGCCAAGGAAAGCCGCGCGGTGTTTCTGGACGAACCCCTGGCCAACCTGGATTACAAACTGCGCGAGGAATTGCGCGAACAACTGCCCGAACTGTTCGCGGGCCGCGGCGCAGTCGTCGTCTATGCCACGTCCGAGCCGGAAGAGGCGCTGATGCTGGGCGGCGAGACCGCCCTGATGAATGATGGCGCCATCACCCAGTTTGGCCCCACTTCGGATATCTATCGCAACCCCGACAACCTGACCGCGGCCCGCGTTTTTTCCGACCCACCGATCAACGCCGCACCGATCGCAAAATCCGGCGCCACCGCCAGCATGGGCGGTGCCAGCTGGCCCCTGACCGGGGCCGCCGCCGACCTCCCAGATGGCGATTATACCGTGGCGATCCGCCCGCACCGCGTGACCCCTGTCCGCGCAGGCGAGGCGGATGTCGAACTGACGGGCGAGGTCATCGTCACCGAAATCTCGGGGTCGGACTCCAGCGCGCATTTCCAACTGGGGACCGAGGCCTGGGTGTCGCTGGCCCCGGGCGTGCACCCCTACAGCGTCGGCGAGAACCACACCTTTTTCATGAACCCCGTCCATTGCCGATATTTCGGCGCCGACGGACAACGGGTGGCCTGACATGGCACGGATCACGCTCTCGCATCTCAAACACAGCTACATGCCCAACCCCGCCGGGCCGGACGACTATGCGTTGAAAGAGATTGACGTCACCTGGCGCGACGGCGGGGCCTATGCGCTGTTGGGGCCGTCGGGCTGCGGCAAGTCCACGCTGCTGAATATCATTTCGGGACTTCTGACCCCGTCCGAAGGCCGCGTCCTGTTTGACGAGACGGACGTGACCGACCTGCCGCCGGACCAGCGCAACATCGCGCAGGTGTTCCAGTTCCCGGTGATCTACGACACCATGACCGTGCGCGAAAAC
>CAYWND010000693.1:0-1191 GCA_964459085.1 uncultured Oceanibium sp.
CTTCCTTGGCCGCACACCCATCGAGTCGGACCAGATCGAGGATCTGATGCGCACGCATCGGTTCGTCGGTGTCCCCTATACGGATGTGATGATCGAGAACGCGGTCGCGGATTTCCACGTACAGGCCGATCCCGATGGCGACTGGGACGGGCTGGTGGAACGCTACCCGGGCGCAGTGGTGTCGAACTTTGACGGGCAGCCGGCGCTGACCGAGATGGATGCGCTGATCGCCTATATGCAGATGTTGGGCACGCTGGTCGATTTCTCGACCTTCACGCCCGACGAGAGCCGGTAAGGAGGAGGTCGAGATGGATACCTATTCCTGGCTGCGTGAACTGGCGGACAGTTGGGTGCTGTTGGCGATGACCCTGTTCTATATCGGGGCGATCTTGTGGGTTTTCCGCCCCGGATCCACCCGGATGTACAAGGACGTCTCGGACATTCCCCTGCGCAACGAGCGGCCCGAGGCGGCCTGTGGAAATAACTGCGAGGACTGCGCCTGTGCCGGTGCCTCGCTGACGGTTCCGGAGATCAAGTAATGGCGGACCAACACGACAAGGATGATGTAACCGGGATCGAGACCACGGGTCACGAATGGGACGGCATCAAGGAGTTGAACAATCCCCTGCCCCGTTGGTGGCTGTGGACGTTCTATGCGACCCTGGTCTGGGGGCTGGCCTATACCATCGCCTATCCGGCCTGGCCGCTGATCAATTCGGCCACGTCGGGTCTGCTGGGATATTCGACCCGGGCACTGGTGGCCGAAGAGATTGCCGAGGTCGAGGCGCGCAATGCGGCCGTGTCGGCCGAGTTGGCGGCGGCGGATCTGAGCGCGGTCGAGGTCGGCAGCCCGGTGCACAGCTATGCGGTTTCGGGCGGGGCAGCGGTGTTCCGCACCTTCTGCGCGCAGTGCCACGGGTCGGGTGCGGCCGGCGCGGTTGGATACCCCAACCTGCTGGACGATGACTGGCTGTGGGGCGGGTCGCTGGAGGAGGTGGAATACACCGTCCGCCACGGCATCCGCAACGACCAGGATGCGGATGCGCATTATTCCGAAATGACGGCCTATGGCGACATCCTGAGCGAGGACGAGATCGCGGGCGTGGTGGAATATGTGCGCCAGATCTCGGACCAGGATCATGACACGACGCTGGCGACGGCGGGTGCCGAGACGTTCCTGAACGAATGCTC
>CAYWND010000693.1:1218-1744 GCA_964459085.1 uncultured Oceanibium sp.
GAGGACGGCACCGGCGACCGGACCCAGGGCGCGCCGAACCTGACGGATGCAATCTGGCTGTATGGCGGCGACCGCGAGGCCCTGACCGAGACGGTGACGAACGCCCGGTTCGGCGTCATGCCGCCGTGGTCGAACCGGCTGAGCGAGGCCGAGATCAAGGCGGTCACGCTGTATGTGCACCAGCTTGGCGGGGGCGAATAGCCCGCCCGCCCAACGAGAAGCGACCGGAGAGCGATCTCCGGCCGCCCGCGCCCCGGCCCACGGACCTGTTCGCACATTCCCGGGCCGGGGCGTACCCGTCAGATAGTCCCGATTGATCTGGGTCAAGGCCGGGGGCGGCACCGCAGGTAAAGTGAAGGCGCGAACAGGAAAGGTGCTTTTGTGAGCACGTCGGATAACACTCAGCTTTACGCCCCGCGCGAGCCGATCTTTCCCCGTCGGGTGACGGGCCCGTTCCGCACGTTGAAGTGGTGGATCATGGCCGTGACGCTGGGCATCTATTACCTGACCCCGTGGCTGCGCTGGG
>CAYWND010000694.1:0-1741 GCA_964459085.1 uncultured Oceanibium sp.
TAAGACTGAAAAACTTGAACTCGGGGTTTCCGTCGAATTTCTTGTCTCTATAGAGGTTTCGATATTTGGTCTCTTTAATGTCTTTGCCGTACCACACGATGTAGTCGAAAACTGTTTCGAGACGTCCTGATTCGAGTGGCGTCATCGTCTGATAATTGATGCAGGACACAAAATTGTCTGCGCCGAACACATCGTCCATGAGTGCTCGAACCCGATGCAAATTCTCATCCGAAATCTGCACAAACACTGACCCGCTCTCGGTCAGCAATTCCCGTGCCAGCATCAGCCGGTCGCGCAGATAGGTGAGGTAGGAATGGATGCCCAGTTCCCAGGTGTCCCGGAACGCCTTGATCATCTCGGGTTCCTGCGTCAGGTCGGCGTCTGACCGGTCCTTCACGTCGCGCTTGTTGGTAAAGGGCTGAAAGTTCGACCCGTATTTGATGCCATAGGGCGGGTCGATATAGATCATCTGCACCTTGCCGCCCATGCTCTCCTTGGTCAGGAGCGAGTTCATCACCAGCAGGCTGTCCCCCGCCACCAGCCGGTTCGACCAGCCCTTTTCGTGGTGGTAGAAATCCAGCGCCAGGCGCAGCGGCAGGTTTTCAAACGGGGCCGCGAACAGGTCCGGTTGCCGCCACTGCGTCGCCGCATCCTGCCCTTGCAGCCGCTTCGCCGCATTGGCCAGGATCGTCGCCGGGTCCACCCGTTCATGGACATGGAGCGAGACGGTGTCGACCTCGAACGACGTCTTTTCCGCCTTGCCCGTCCAGTTCAGGTAGGGGGCCTGCAAGCGTTTGAGTTCGCTCAGCGCGTCCTTCATCCGTTCCGGATCGTCACTGGCCAGCGCGTCATCGATCAGCGTCTCAATCGCCCCGCGCGCACTATCAAAGTTCAGCACCGGGTCCAGATGCGGGTCATAGGCCCATTTGGTTTTTTCCCCATCCGGGTCGGTGTCCGCATGCACCATCCCCACCTCGGGGTTGTTCACCCGGGTTTCGCCATGGCGATAGGAAAGAACCTCGGTCGGGTCATCCGACTTGCGGCTGGCTTTTTTACGCGTGCCGGTGGCGCCTTTGGGTTCCTTCGCCACCGGAGCCGTCAGTTCGAGGTCCGACACATCCGCCCGATAGACCGATCCCCCACGCCCCTTGCCCCGGCCCAGCGTACCGTCGTCAATCAACGCGTCCCGCGCGGCCTCATAGGCTTCCTCGGTTAGCGTCGGGACGTGGTCACGCAGCCGCGCGAGCATCGCGCCATTGCCGATGGACGAGCCATCTTCAGGCGTCAGGGAAAGGATGAGATCGGAAATATCGGACGTCATGAAATGAACCTTTGAACCTACTTTGAGCCGCGAAGCGCCGGTCGTGGGAGTTGGGCGATGTGGCGTCGGAAACACGCCTCAATACTGACCGCCAGCGCGAAAGCCGGTGACGCAACGACCAGCGCAACGGTCGAGATTGCCAGCAGCGCGGCCAGTGCCCCAACAGGAACAGCGCCGCCAATCATCACCAGCGCGAAGCACGGCAGGTAGATGACTGCGGCGAACAGGACGATGTGAAAAATAGGGTCCGTGAAGCGGGCGAGGTCACTGTGCAGCCGCTCGATCACGACCATTTTCTGTCTTTGCCAATGCGGCAGGTCTGTAATCTGCATCTTCATTCCCTCAACAGCTCGATCCAGGTGTGAACGTCTTCCATCTTGATCTCCTTTCCATCGGTAAGAGACCGATACCAACGCGCCA
>CAYWND010000695.1:0-1736 GCA_964459085.1 uncultured Oceanibium sp.
GCTAGACATGCGGATTGAGCCAGGTCAGCGCGAGGCAAGTCAAAAGCGCGGGGCGCAACGGAACTGCGGCGCCCGAGACGTCCAACGGTTCGGAATCCGACCGGATGGCCGCGCGAAACCTCAGCGCGCCATAGACCAACAGGAACGCGGCCCCCCCCAGCGTCATCACCAGCGGCAGGTCGGGATAGCGGTCCACGATCCAGCCAAACCCGGCGACGCCCGCGGCAATCAAAGTCGCATCCGACAAGGCGCAGGTCAGGCAGATCCAGAAGACGTGGGAGCCCTTGAGCCCCTGGCGCAGCACAAAGGCGTTTTGCGCCCCGATTGCGAGGATCAGTGCAAACCCGGTTGAAAATCCCGTTCCGGCCGCGAGGATCACTTGGCAGATGCAACCTTGCGCTGGGCGCCGTTGCCATTTGCCGGGCGACGCCCTGCCAGGATCTCTTCCTTGGTGGGCGGTATGACAAGACCGGCAGAAATGACCAGCTTGGCGGCCTCTTCCACGGTCATGTCCAGGACCACGACATCGCGGCGCGGTAGGAAGAGAAGAAATCCGGATGTCGGGTTCGGGGTTGTGGGCAGGAACACCGAGACCAGATCATCCTCGCCCGCCTTGCCCGGGATCTCGCCTCGCGCGTCGGTCGAAACGAAGCCGATGGCCCAGATCCCCTTGCGCGGGTACTGAATCAGGCACGCCTCGCGGAACGATTTGTCGGACTGGCTGAGCACGGTCTCGACCAGTTGCTTGACCGCGTTGTAGATCGAGCGGACGACCGGCGTGCGGTCGAACAGGCTCTCGCTCCAGGCGATCAACTGGCGCCCGAACAGCCCCTTGGTCAGCGCGCCGACGAACGCGGTGAAAAGAATGAAGATGATGACGCCAAAGCCAAACGCCCCCTCGCCCAGATAGGTTTCGGGGTTGTAGATGTCGGGCACCAGCGGCAGGACGCGGGCGTCCATGAAGTTGATCGCCGTCCACACCACCCAGATCGTCAGCGACACAGGGGCGACGATCACCAATCCGGTCAGGAAATTCGTGCGAAACCGCTGAAGCAGCGTCGCTTTGCGGATCACCTGTTTCCGATTTGCGGGTTTGCGCGCCATCTGGCCTGGAACCTCCCTCTTGCCCGTCTACTTAGGGCGGCGCGGCGTGCGGCGCAATATCCCGGTTTGGCGGTAGCCTGCTCAGGGCGCCTGTCGGCCTAATTCGCGGGCAATCCGGGCGGCAAGGCGCGCATTTTCGAGCACCAGGGCAATATTGGCCTGCAGCGTGGCACCCTCGGTGATGTCGAACAAACGCTGCAAAAGGTAGGGCGTGACCGCCTTGCCCCGAACGCCATCAGCTTCGGCCTGGGCGATCAGGGGGGCCAGCACCTCGGCGGGGATCTCGGCCTCGGCCGGGATTGGATTGGCCACCAACTGGCCGCCGGGCAGCCCGAGGTCGCCGCGCATCCGATGCGCGCGGGCGATTGTGGCCGGGTCATCCATGCGCAGAGGTGCAGCGAGGCCGCTGTCGCGCGACCAAAAGGCGGGGAAGGCGTCCTGGCCATAGGAAATCACCGGCACGCCCAGGGTTTCCAGAACCTCCAGCGTCTTCGGCAGGTCCAGGATTGCCTTGGCCCCTGCCGCCACCACGGTCACCGGGGTCTGGGCCAGTTCCTGAAGGTCGGCCGAGATGTCAAAGCTGGCCTCGGCCCCGCGATGGACGCCGCCGATGCCGCCTGTGGCAAAGACGG
>CAYWND010000696.1:0-1734 GCA_964459085.1 uncultured Oceanibium sp.
CGTTCTCGGAAACCGGCGGCTCGGCCAAATGGGCCAACTTTTATGCGCCGCTGCTGTCCGAGGCTCTGCCGGGCGCCCCGACCGTCGTTGTGAAGTTCATGCCGGGCGCAGGCTCGACCAAGGGTGCGAACTGGTTCCAGGAACAGAAATACGAGGACAGCGAAGGCACGCTGATCTTTGGCTCGTCGGGTTCGACCCAGTTCCCCTACCTTCTGGGCGATCCGCGCGTGCGTTATGAATACAACGACTGGGAGGTCGTGCTGGCCTCGGGCACCGGTGGCGTCGCCTACCTGCCGCCCGATCTGGCAGGGATGATGAACGGCATGGACGCCAGCGGATTGCGCGACACCGACTTCATCTATGGCAGCCAGGGCGCGACCCGTCTGGACCTCGTGCCTCTGCTGGCGTGGGAGATGCTGGGCCTGAACGTCGAGCCGGTGTTCGGCATCAAGGGCCGCGGCGACGGACGCCTGATGTTCGAACGCGGCGAGGCCAATATCGACTACCAGACCTCGTCGTCCTACCTCAAAGGCGTGACCCCGCTGGTCGAGGCTGGCACCGCCGTGCCGATGATGAGCTGGGGTGCCCTGGATGCGGACGGCAACATCGTGCGCGACCCGACCTTCCCCGATATGCCCACCTTCAAAGAGGTATGCGAAGCCACTGCAGGCTGCGAGACCAGCGGCGAGAAGTGGGATGCCTGGAAAGCCTTCTTCGTGGCAGGGTTCCCGGCGCAGAAGATGGTGTTCCTGCCCGCGGGCGCGTCGGCTGATGCGATCGCGACCTACACCGCCGCCTTCGAGGCCGTGAAGGCCCGCGCCGATTTCGGCGAGATCTCGGCCGGGCGGCTTGGTGTCTACCCGCAGATGACAGGATCCGAGGCGACCGGAGCGCTGGGCAGCGCGACGCAGGTACCGCAGGGCGCCAAGGACTTCGTTGTTGGCTGGCTCAAGGACCGTTACGGCGTGTCGCTGAACTAAACCACTGAGGGCAGGACGGGCGACGCGGCCCGTCCTGCCCCTATCCCATCTCACAACCGAAAGTCGGCGCAATGGAAATCCTGTCCGTCGCCCTGCCCGCCCTCAGCGATGCTGCGGGCCTGATCCTGCAACCCATCGTCCTTGGCTATCTGGTACTGGGCGTGGTCATGGGCCTTTGCATCGGGGTGTTTCCCGGCCTTGGCGGGATCGCAGGACTGTCGCTGCTGCTGCCGTTCATGTTCGGCATGGACCCGGTTCTGGGCCTTGCGCTGATGATCGGTATGGTGGCCGTGGTGCCGACATCCGACACCTTCGCCAGCGTGCTGATGGGCATTCCGGGATCGTCCGCCAGTCAGGCGACGGTTCTGGACGGCTTTCCAATGGCCAAAAAGGGCGAGGCCGCGCGAGCCCTTTCCGCGGCCTTTGCCTCGTCGCTGTTCGGCGGGCTGGTCGGCGCAGCATTCCTGACCGTCTTTATCCTGATCGCGCGCCCCATCGTGCTGGAGTTTCGCACGCCCGAGTTGCTGATGATCACCGTCTTCGGCCTGTCGATGGTTGGCATCCTGGCCGGGCGCGTCGCCCTGAAGGGCATCGTCGCCGCGGGACTGGGCATGATGGTCGGCACCATTGGCGAAGGCGACAGCGCGGGCGAACTGCGCATGGCGACCTATGACATGCCCTATCTGGTCGACGGGTTGAAACTGGTCATCGTGGGCCTTGGCATTTTCGCGATCCCTGAGATCGTGGCACTCTT
>CAYWND010000697.1:0-1731 GCA_964459085.1 uncultured Oceanibium sp.
AACGACGTCGGTATCATCCAGCAGGTGGTGTTGTTTCAGCAGCTTCACGGTTTGACCGACGACATAGCCGCCGCATCCTGTGCCCGCCGGAGGTCCGCCAGCTTCGACACACATCACGCCGTTGTAGCCTTCGTAGACGAAATCCTCGGGCCACAATTCCTCGGCATGGAAATCCACATCCTTGAGGACATCGATCACCGTCGGCATCAGCTTCTTGGTCAGCGTAAAGGTGCTGTCGTGCTTGGGGTCGCACCCGATCTGCAGGACCCGCTTGCCTAGCTTGGAAAACGCGACCGACAGGTTGGAACTGGTCGTCGATTTGCCGATCCCCCCCTTGCCGTAGACCGCGAACACCTTGGCGCCATCGATCTTGATCGACATGTCCTGATGGACCTGAACCGACCCTTCGCCGTCCTGACCGCGCAATACGGGTGCTGACTTATCCAGTGGCGCCATGACCGCCCCCTTCCATTGTCTTCAAATATCCCCGCCGGAGGCCCCGGCGGTCTGTCTTTCCGCTCATTCGGCCGCCATCCCGGGAACCGAGATCCCCTCCAGGTGATCTTCCAGTTCCTCCGCCCCACGCCTCAGCGCTTCGAGTGTCTCGTCATCCGGTTCCCAATAGGCGCGTTCGTGCGCCTCGATCAGGCGGTTCGCCATCCGGGTGCTGGCGGCCGGATTCAACTCGGCCAGGCGGCGGCGCATATCGTCATCCAGAACGAATGTCTCGGTTAGCCGCTGATAGACCCATGGCTCGACCTGGCCAGTCGTGGCCGACCAGCCCAGCGTGTTGGTCACATGCGCCTCGATCTGGCGCACGCCCTCGTGCCCGTGATCCAGCAAAGCTTCGTAGAATTTCGGGTTCAGGCTGCGTGTCCGCGTCTCCAGCGCCACCTGTTCGCTGAGCGTGCGGACCTTGCCGTCGCCCCGGGTCTGGTCGCCGATATAAACTGCCGGGGCCGATCCTTTGGCGCGCTTCACCGCGCGGCCGATGCCGCCCAACGTGTCGAAATAGTGATCCACCGACGTCACGCCCAACTCGACCGATTCCAGGTTCTGGTAGGCCAGATCGACCTCGGCCAGGGTTGCTTTCAGCAATTCGGGCTGCTTGCCCGGTTTGCCGTCCGGGCCATAGGCAAAGCCCTTGCGCGCCTCAAACTGCTCGGCCAGTTCATCCTCGTCCGA
The DNA here is from genome assembly GCA_964459085.1 of uncultured Oceanibium sp. Classification (GTDB taxonomy): domain Bacteria; phylum Pseudomonadota; class Alphaproteobacteria; order Rhodobacterales; family Rhodobacteraceae; genus Halovulum. The sequence continues at coordinate 1,186 of CAYWND010000697.1, forward strand.
CCATGCACCGCTGTCGATCAACTGGTTGACGTTCGACCCATAGGCCCCTTCGGCGTTCGAAAAGACCCGCAGGGCGGCCGTTTCCAGGTCGCAATCCATCCGGTCCGCATAGGCCAGCGCATGGGCCCGGACAAAGTTCTGCTCGGGCGGTTCGTCCGCGCTGGCGGCCAGCCATGCGGCCTGCGCAAGCATCCGCGTCTGCAACGGCAGAAGGTCGCGGAATATGCCGGACAAGGTCATAACGACATCAATCCTGGGGCGCCCAAGCTCGACCAGCGGGACCAGTTCCGCGCCGCAAAGACGGCCATACCCATCAAATCGCGGCCGCGCGCCGATCAGTGCCAGCGCCTGTGCGATCGGCCCGCCATCCGATTTGATGTTGTCCGCACCCCACAGCACCATCGCCACGGTTCGCGGCAACTCGGCATGCCGCTCCAGCAGCTTTTCTGCTTGTTTCAGACCGTCGGAAACCGCAAATGCCGTTGGCATCCGGAACGGGTCGAAGGCATGGATGTTCCGGCCCGTCGGCAGGATCTCGGGGCTGCG
>CAYWND010000698.1:0-1731 GCA_964459085.1 uncultured Oceanibium sp.
TACACTCTTTCCACTGAGCGCCTCCAGCTGCTGGCTGCCTTCATCGCGAAGGCTAGCAAGCATCTTTCCAACGGCTTCGAGTGGCAACGACGCCGATACGTTCCCGCCGACAACTTTGGTCATCGGATCAAGGTTGGCACACAACAAGCAGTGCTCCAACAAGGATGGTCCGTAGTGATGGACCCCCGATGAAGGTTTCAGCAGGAGGGCCTTCAATGGCATACTAGTGCTGGAATTCTTTCCGTTATTTGGTTGGTCGGTTTCGGGACCGTTCGGGGCCAAGACGCCATCGAACCACTCGGTGGCCTCCTTGTCAGTCATACCCAGCAAGCCCTTGCTTTCGTTGGTGATACTCGTTGCGTATGTGACCGGATAGACCTGACCGGCCTTCACTTGTACCTCGTCGTAGTCATGAGAACGGAGCAATGCCAGAATTTTGTAGTTCCCATCCGTCATGAGCAGGTTCCCACGTGCGTAGAGCTCCAAGACGATTGTGTGGCGCGATTCTCCAGTCCCAAACACAAAGTTCACGACGCGATCAAAGTTTCCAAGTTGTGTCACCTTTTCGAGACGAAGGCCTCGCAGATGCTTCCTGAGCTTACTCGTGAATGGAGACGGCATGCCCTCCTGTTGTAGGGAGGCTTGATGTTTCGTCGTATGAAATCGGATCCCACTCTCCATGAACAACACGGCCTTTTCGGTGCTGCTGTTCCCCCCATCTAGTTTGAACAAGAAAGAGTCGGCGTCACTGACACCATCGTAGATGTTGATGATCCGGCGTCCAAGGAGCCCACTGTTCATCTCGGCAACCATGGCGGCGACATCGATACGCCCTCCCTCGACCGGCTCGCGGCAGAAGGCACGGAACTGCACAGGTTCTACACCACGCCCATATGCTCCCCGACCCGCGCGGCGTTGATGACAGGGCGCAACCCGATGCGCCTCGGCGTGGCCTACGGTGTCATCATGGCGTGGGACACAACCGGTATTCACCCAGACGAGCATTTCATGCCCGAGAGTTTTCTCGCTGCCGGTTACCAGACCGCGATGGTGGGTAAGTGGCACCTGGGCCATGCACAGCAGACCTACCACCCCAACAATCGCGGCTTCGAACATTTCTATGGTCACCTGCATACGGAGGTGGGTTTCTATCCGCCCTTTGCGAACCAGGGCGGCAAGGACTTCCAGCGCAACGGGGTCTCAATCAACGACGAGGGCTATGAGACCTACCTGCTTGCCGACGAGGTGTCGCGCTATATCAAGGAGCGCGACAAGCGCAAACCGTTCTTTGTCTACATGCCGTTCCTGGCACCGCACACGCCCCTCGATGCTCCCAAGGAACTGCAGGACAAATACAAAGACATCAATACAGACCTGAAGCCTGCGCGCAGTCACGGCACCGATTTTTCGCGCGAGTCTTCCCGCCGCATGGGTATGCCCAGCGCGCGGCCGATGTACGCCGCGGTGGTCGATGCCATGGACCAGGCCATCGGCCAGGTGCTGGTAACGCTGGACGAGGAGGACATTGCCGACAACACCATCGTGCTGTTCCACAGCGACAACGGCGGGGCGGCCTATAGCGTCGGCGGTGCCGACAACGTGCCGCTGCGCGGAGGCAAGGGCGAGACATGGGAAGGCGGTATTCGGGTCGTGTCCCTGATGCGCTGGACGGGCACGATTCCCGCCGGTGAGAAAATGGACCAGATCATGACAGTCATGGACGTGTTCCCG
>CAYWND010000699.1:0-1730 GCA_964459085.1 uncultured Oceanibium sp.
ACCGCCCGCCGATATCGTGAACCTTTCCGACAAGCTGAAGCAGCAGAAGGGCATCACGATCACCCACGAACAGATCGAGGGCGCGGGCCACTTCTTCGACCCCGGCATGGACGACCTGATCGGCATGGTCGACGAATACGTCCGCCGCCGGATGACCGAAAATACCCGCTGAAATCCCCGCAGGCACATCCCGGCCGCCAAACGCCAACCGATCTTGCGGGGCGGATACCTGTTCGCCCTCGGCGATCGATTGCACGCGCGCTTGCCCAACATCGCAAACACCTATAAGACCGGCGCACGTTCGGCACGGATGCCGACCGATGGAGATTTGATGTCTACGATTGCGGTCCACCGCTAGGGCCCACCTGATCGGGCCCGGCTGAATCCAGAGACTTCCGCGCGCATCGCCGGAAGCGCTCTCGGCTGACCTGAACTCACGAGACACTCCAGTGAATATCTCTCGACACGAACAACGTGTCCTGCATGTGCTTGCGCAAGGCGGGGCAATCCACTTTGACCGCGCGGCAAACGGCAAGGTGCGCCAGGTGCGCTGTTTCACCCGCGACGGCCATGTTCTGGCCGACTGCACCTTGACGCTGTTCGAACGCCTGCGGAAACGGCGCTTCATCAAATCGGAAAACGGACGGCCCTACCGCGCCACCCGGCTGGGTATCCGTTCCGTGAATCCCCAGTATGACAACCGATAGGATCCCAGACATGACCAACCCGATCATCAAACCAACCACGACCCGGAATATTCCCGCGCTCCAGCAGGTTCTGGACCTCACGGGATTGTTCCCAAGCGACATGCTTCCCGAAATGCTGTCCCCGTCGCTTGCGGGCGAGACGGATGCGGTCTGGCTGACCTGCCATCATCAGAGGGCGGCGGTCGGCCTGTGCTATTCAGTACCCGAAGCCTTGGCCGATGGGACTTGGAACATGCTGGCGCTGGCTGTGCATCCCGACCAGCAGGGCAAGGGACTTGGCGCCGCACTCGTTGATGCGACCGTCCGGCACCTGACGACATCCGGGCAGCGCATCCTGATCGTGGACACCTCGGGCACCGAAGACTTTGCCCGGGCACGCCAATTCTACGCTCAGAACGGCTTCGACGTCGAAGCCCGCATCCGCGACTTCTGGGCAGACGGCGATGACAAGGTGACCTTTCGGCGGGCCCTGTGAAACCTGTCCCCCGCCGGACACCCGGCGGGGCACTATCCGCTGTCACGCGTATAGACGGCCACCGGATCGCCCAGACTGTCATAGTCGGGCACAACGCCCAGGCCGGGGTCGTCCGGCGCATAGAGCTTGCCATCCCGCACGCTGGGACCCCCGATCCCGGTCGAGCGGGTGTTGTAGTTGTGCAGCTCGGTCGAGTTGACCAGATACTCCCGGGGCGTCGAGGCGGCAAAATGCGCGACCACGGCCGAGGTGATCTCGCCGCCCCAGGTGTCCTCGGACACCACGGGCATCCGGTTCTCGATCAGAAAATCCCGCACCTTGCGCGCCTTGACCAACCCGCCCAGGTTCGAGATCTTCAGGCAGCAGATCTCGGCCCCCCGGTCCTGCACGATGCGCTGCGCGGCCAGCATGCCGGTGACGCATTCGTCCAGCTTCATCGGTTGTGCCACATGGCTGCGCACCTGCTGGCATTCCTCGTAGGTCCGGCAGGGCTGCTCGAAAATATAGTCCAGATCCCGCGTGGCGCGGGCCACGCGGATGGCGTTGTC
>CAYWND010000700.1:0-1728 GCA_964459085.1 uncultured Oceanibium sp.
TCGCGTTTGGAAAACATGATTGCCATGGCCGGGATCGAGATGCCGATCAAGGCTGTGCGCCAGCAGATCGCCTCCGCTGTTAACCTGATCGTGCAGGTTTCCCGTCTACAGGACGGCACCCGGCGCATGGTATCCATCACCGAGGTGACGGGCATGGAAGGTGACATCATCTCGATGCAGGAAATCTTCAAGTTCAAGCGCATCGGCCTGGACGAAAACGGCAAGATCCTCGGCCGGTACGAGGCGACCGGTATCCGGTCCAAGTATTCCGAGCGCTACAAGCAGTGGGGCTACGACCTGCCGACCTCGATCTACACCGCACCCGTGGGGTAACAGACCATGAGTATCGAACCGCTCATCTACGCGGCCATCTTTGTCGGTGTCTTCTTCATGGTGGAAGGCATCTACCTGCTTGTCTTTGGCAAGTCGGTCCGCCTGGAGAGCAAGGTCAACCGCAGGCTGGAATTGCTGGAAAAGGGCGAAAGCCCCGAAGAGGTCCTGAATACGCTGCGCCGCGAACGCGAGCAGCACACCGAAAACCAGGGCCTACCGATCATCGCACCGCTCAGCGAAAAGGCGGCTCAGGCAAACATCGCGTTCTCGCCTGCAGCCCTGGTCATCGTGATGGTCGTTTTGGGTGTCACCGCGTTCCTCGCGCTGACCTTCTTTACCGGTGCCGGACTGGTCATCCGGATCGGGATCTCGGTCCTGATGGGGTATGGCGCGGTTTATCTGTGGCTGAACAACAAGGCCAAGAAGCGCATGGCGCTTTTCGAGGAACAGCTTCCCGACGCGGTTGAATTGATCGTGCGAAGCCTGCGTGTCGGCCACCCGTTCTCGTCGGCCATCAACATCGTGGCGCAAGAGATGCCGGATCCCCTGGGGACCGAGTTCGGCATGATCGCGGACGAGGCGACCTACGGCATGGACGTCACCGAAAGCCTGGACAAGATGGCCCAGCGGATCGACATCCAGGATGTGAAATTCCTGTCCGTTGCGGTCGCGATCCAGACCCAGTCGGGCGGGAACCTGGCCGAGATCCTGGACGGTCTGGCCAAGGTGATCCGGGCCCGGTTCAAACTGTTCCGCAGGGTGAACGCGATCACCGCCGAAGCACGGTGGTCAGGCTGGTTCCTGTCGATCTTCCCGATCGCGGCTTTGATCGTGATCCAGTTGATCCAGCCGGATTATTATGATGATGTAAAAGAGACGCCGGTATTCGTGCCGGCGGCGATCGTGGTTGCTATATTCCTGTTCGTGAATGTGATTTTCATGCGTATGATGGTCAACATCAAGGTGTAAGGGGTAGGGAAGATGGAATTCGCATTGCAGAGTTGGGAATTTGTCCAGGCAGCATTGGGGCCGTTGGGGCCGCTCTACGTGCTTGGATTCCTTGGCCTGCTGATGATCTTGATGTCGGCGCCGCTGGCATTCCGGCAAAAGCCCGACCCGCTGAACAAACTCAAAGGCGCCGGGGTTTCCGGAATGCCCCGCAAGGACGCCAAGGAAGCGCCACTGAAGCTGCGCTATGATAGCGGCGGTCGGCAGCTTGAACGCTTCAAGCCCCTGCTGGAGCCAAAGGATCAGAAAGAACTGTCGGCAACCCGGCTGAAGCTGGTTCAGGCCGGCTATCGCTCGCGCTCGGCAGTCTCGACCTACCACTTGTTCCGGTTCGTTCTTGGCGTGACTCTGCTGGCCATCGGCACGCTCTACGTGCTGATCTCGCCG
>CAYWND010000701.1:0-1728 GCA_964459085.1 uncultured Oceanibium sp.
GGAGGGCCAGTGCCAGGGTGTAATTGCCTGGAAACTCGATGATGGCACGATACACCGCTTCAACGCCAAGATGGTTGTGCTGGCCACTGGCGGCTATGGACGCGCCTATTTCTCTGCCACCTCAGCGCACACCTGCACGGGCGACGGCGGAGGAATGGTAGCCCGCGCCGGGCTGCCGCTGCAGGATATGGAATTTGTACAATTCCACCCGACCGGCATCTACGGGTCTGGCTGTCTGATCACGGAGGGCGCGCGCGGTGAAGGCGGCTACCTCACCAACTCCGAAGGCGAACGGTTCATGGAGCGCTACGCGCCGACCTACAAGGACCTCGCCAGCCGGGACGTGGTTTCGCGCTGCATGACCATGGAAATTCGTGAGGGACGAGGCGTGGGCAAGGAGGGTGATCACATTCACCTGCACCTCAACCATTTACCGCCTGAGGCGCTGGCCGAACGGCTCCCAGGAATATCCGAGTCGGCCAAGATCTTTGCCGGTGTGGATGTGACCAAGGATCCGATCCCGGTTCTGCCGACAGTGCACTACAACATGGGGGGTGTCCCCACGAACTACTGGGGCGAGGTCCTCGATCCGACCAGCCGCAACCACGACAGGGTCTGCCCCGGTCTGATGGCGGTGGGCGAAGCTGGATGTGCCTCGGTCCATGGAGCTAACCGACTTGGGTCGAACAGCCTGATCGACCTCGTGGTCTTTGGTCGCGCCGCAGCGATCCGGGCAGCCGAGATCGTTGATCCAAAAGAAAAGAACCGCGACCTGAACGCGGCGTCTGTCGATGCGGCGATGGACCGGTTCGACAAGGCCCGCCACGCAGACGGGGCGGTGGCCACCGCCGAACTGCGGCTCGAGATGCAGCGGGCGATGCAGCAGGATGCCGCCGTCTTCCGCACCGACAAGACGCTGGCCGAAGGGGTCGAAAAGATGACTGCCATCGCTGGTAAGATGGACGACCTGAAGGTCACCGACCGATCGTTGATCTGGAACACCGACCTTATGGAAACGTTGGAACTCGCCAACCTGATGCCGAACGCACTGGCCACCATCGTCAGCGCAGAAGCGCGTAAGGAAAGCCGCGGCGCGCATGCGCACGAGGATTATCCTGACCGCGATGACAGGAATTGGCGCAAGCACACTCTCGCGCGTGTTAACGGAACCGAAGTCAAATTGAGCTACCGCAAGGTGCACACTGAACCGCTGACCAAGCCGGAAGACGGCGGTATCGACCCGAAGAAAATCGCGCCCAAGGCGCGGGTCTATTGACACGGCGGGAGGGTGCCTGCGAGTGATCACGGTAGATTTGGCCGAACATTCCCCTGCGTGTTCATTTGTCGTTCGCCAGAGGCGTTTCTCGTCGCTGTAAACCGCGATTGCAGCACCGAGGAAGAAATTGCCCAAAGTGAAAGTGTGTTTGTCGGAGTCAGGGCCTTGCCCGGTCAGGCAAGTATCCACCTGAATGCAATGGAAAGACCGGCATGAGTGAAACCGAGAGGGGTCGGTATGGTATCGTGCAGCGGGAAGACTATGTTATCCTCTGGGCGTTGGATCGCCTGGAAAGGAAGGACGCCATGAGCCGTTTGTCCAGCATCATTGTTGCAGTTGCCACCATGGTCCCGATTGGTGTGGCTGCAGTCGCCGACCAGACAAAGACCCGAATTCCTCTATCTGCTGCGCAGGCGCAACGAGAAGAACCCCTACCCCAAGGGCAGGGTCAC
>CAYWND010000702.1:0-1723 GCA_964459085.1 uncultured Oceanibium sp.
GGTGACCGGGATTTCCGCATCTGTCAGCGGGACCAGGCGGGGGATCGGGTTGTTGTCCGGATCCGCCTCGTAGGCGGCCTGGGCCGCGGCGTAGGTGTCGTCCCCGACATAGGACCAGACAACGCGGTGTTCGTCCCCGTTCCAGCAGATCGAGGAGACACGGACATACCCTTCGGCGACCCGGTTGGGCAGCAGAGTTTTGTGGACCGCGAAGATTTCGGCCATATCGGTTTCGTCGACCGAGTTGTAGCGCGAGGCCATGTCGGACATGGTATAGGCCACTTTCGCCGTCTGGCTGTTCGAGCGGTAGGCGTCGAACCAGACGAAGCTGCCCATCAGCCAGAGCGCCAGCAGCGGGAAGGTCAGGATGAATTCGATGGACATGGAGCCGTCTTCGTCACGAAGACGCACCACCATGCGTTTGAGGAGAGACTTGAAAACCATTTACTACACCGGCTCGTTCTTGAAAGCAGTATAAGACACCATCTGGTGACCACCCGTCCAGTTCCCGTTGGCGTCCTTGGTCGCTTGCGGCAGCAGCAGCCCGAAGCCAATACCAGGCAGGATCGGGTCGACCAGGACGCAGGCACGTACAAACATCAGTTCGCTGCGCGCGCCACCGGCGGTGGCGAAATCCGAAGCGACCTGAAGGTCTTCATCCACGCCGCGATCATAGCACTGGATGGTGTTCATGTCCGGGGGATTGTTTGCCGCATCCAGCGTGATCAGCTGAATCTTGAGCGTCGTATCGCAATCCCGGATCATCTTGGAGTAGTCGCAAACCGCGGTCTTGATGTCGTCATGGCCCGGGTTGGGGATCTTGCCAACGCGCAGGTCGCGCACGGCCATGTCGACGCCGCGATCCAGCATCATGTACTTGGTCATCAGCCAGCCGCTTTCGAACACGGCCAGCACGATCGCGATGAACAGCGGGAACAGCACCACAAATTCGACGGTGGCTGCGCCGTCTTCGGTCTTGCGGTAGCGGATCAGGAGGCTGCGCAGCATTACGAGGCCTCCTTGTACTTCAGTTTCAGGTTCGAGATGTCGGCGGCGATGGCGTCAAACGCCTCGGACAGGTTCAGGCCCGTGACGGGGTAGAACTTGTCCGACGAGCTTGCGCATTCCTTGAGGGCGCGCCCTCCGGTCGAGTTGGCCGTCAGCTCGAAGCCGATCGTGTAGATCACGATGCCCTGTTCCTTGGCGCGATCGCAGATCTCGTAAAGCAGCGCGTCGGGTTCGTTGACCGAGGAGTTGTCCGGATAGGTCGTCATGGTCGTGTCCGACAGATCGAGCTCTCCCACGCCGAACTCGGGATCGGCGAGACCGGCCGAGACGTTGCAGTTGTAGCTGAACTTGGAAAAGCGCTCGGCCGTGTTCGTCCGGCTGCAGTTCGAGTAGTTGCTGCTGGACGATGTGTCGTCCCAATAGGCGGCCCCCTTGGGATCGGACTCGGTTCCCACGTAGTCCGAGTTCCGCATGATCGGGGTTTCCGTGTTGCGGCCGTCGGACATGACCACCAGCGCCTTGACCACGTTGTCCGCAGTATACGCGCGCGGCAGGCCCGAGAACGTGCCCGAGACATCGCCCTGGCTGATCAGGCCGGTCACGACCGCCTGCGCAGCCGGGTCGAGCAGCGCGGTGCCCCACTTGACCCCTTCGTAGACCGCTGTCCAGCCTTCGGTGGTCAGGTTGTCGATGGCGGTGTGGATCGTGGTCTCGT
>CAYWND010000703.1:0-1722 GCA_964459085.1 uncultured Oceanibium sp.
GCGCCGGCTGGTGGTCGCGGATATCCCCGGCCTGATCGAGGGCGCGCACGAGGGTCGCGGCATCGGGGACCGGTTCCTGGGCCATGTGGAACGGTGCGAGGCGTTGTTGCATCTGGTCGACGGGACGTCGGAAACCATCGCGGAAGACTATCGCACCATCATTGCCGAACTCGAGGCCTATGGTGGCGGGCTGGCGGACAAGCCGCGGATCACCGCGCTGAACAAGATCGACGCGCTGGATGGCGAAACCCGCGAGGCAGCAGCCGCTGAACTGGCCGAGGCGTCTGGCAGGCGCCCGTTGCAGATGTCCGGAGTTTCGCGTGAAGGCGTCGAGGGGGTGCTGCGTGCGTTGCGTGTCCTGGTGGACAGCGCGCGGGTGCAGGATGCCGATGCGGCAGAGGACCAGCCATGGCAACTCTGAACGCGGCCGACATATTGGACAATGCCCGCCGGGTCGTCATCAAGATCGGCTCTGCCCTGCTGGTGGACGCGGACACCGGCGAGTTGCGGCAGGAATGGCTTCAGGGCCTGGCCCGGGACGCTGCTGATTTGCGGGCGCAGGGCAAGGACCTGATGATCGTCAGCTCGGGCTCGATCGCGCTGGGCCGGCGTATCCTGGGGCTGTCGGCACAGGGCCGGTTGGACGAAAGCCAGGCCGCCGCGTCCGTTGGCCAGATCCGCCTGGCTCAGGCCTATCAGCATGTGCTGTCCCATCACGCCATCACGGCCGCGCAGGTTCTGGTGACGCTGGAAGACAGCGAGAACCGGCGTCGCTATCTGAACACGCGCGCAACGCTGCGCACGTTGCTGGATCTGGGGACAGTGCCAATCGTGAACGAGAATGACACGGTGGCCACGGACGAGATCCGCTATGGCGACAACGACCGGTTGGCGGCGCAGGTAGCCTCGTTGTCGGGGGCGGATCTGCTGATCCTGCTGTCGGATGTCGACGGGCTTTATACCGGCAACCCGCGGATCGACCCGAACGCAGCGCTGGTGCCTGTGGTTGACGAGATCACACCGCAGATCGAAGCGATGGCGGGCGGCACCGGCACTCAAGGCGCCAAGGGCGGAATGAAGACCAAGATCATGGCGGCCGCGGTGGCGATGCGCGCTGGCTGCGCCATGGCGATCACGCGCGGGGATGTGCTGGGCCCTGTCGCCGCGCTGCGAGATGGCGCGACGGCGACGTGGTTTGTGTCCCGCTCGGACCCCAAGGCCGCGCGCAAGCAGTGGATTTCCGCGATGAAGCCGCGCGGCGCGGTTCTGGTCGATGCGGGCGCTTCTGCCGCGCTGGGGCGAGGCAAGTCGCTGCTGGCGGCGGGCGTGACCGGAACCGAGGGCACGTTTCTGCGCGGCGATCCGGTGGAAATCCGTGGACCGGATGGCGCGGTTCTGACGGTCGGGCTGGCGGGATATGACGCGCGCGAGGCGCAAATGATTGCGGGGCTGAAAACCTCGGAAATTGCGGATAGGCTGGGATACCCGGCGCGGGCCGCGCTGATCCATCGCGATGATATGGCGATCTAGGAAGGATGGGAGTTGGGTATGGACGGGACAACGACGGACATTCACGCGCTGATGGACGAGATCGGGCGCAACGCCAAGGCGGCGGCCCGGGTCGTGGCACAAGCAGATGCGGACAGCAGGGCGGGGGCGTTAGACGTCGCGGCGCAGGCCGTGATGGATACGACGTCGGCGATACGCGAGGCCAATGCCCTG
>CAYWND010000704.1:0-1721 GCA_964459085.1 uncultured Oceanibium sp.
CTTTGGTGTTTTCGTCTACGAGGACTGCCATTTTGGCGTTCTCCTTTGATCTTTTCGCTCAAGCGCGGGTTGGATGTTGGTCGATCGGAAGCTTTTCCATCGAAATGTTTTCGGGCGCCTTGGCTTGCGGCCGTTCAACGGGCCCTGTCGTGTGTGTTCTTGTAAACGTGTCCTTCATCCTGGGCCGGCCGTCCTGAGTTCAAAAAGCGCGTCGGCGCGCCATCTTGTCATCAGTCGGTGATCCGGCAGGTTTTTTGCGATTTGTTCCAGGGACCACTGGCCCTCGTACATCTCGCGGTTGCTGTATTCGGTGTAGAAAAAGCGCGTCCGGGCGAGCGTTTCGCGCGCGCCTTCGATCAAATCGTTCTCGGCGCCTTGTACATCAGCCCAGATAAAGTCAATCTCGGTGATCCCGGCATCCCGCGTCCAGTCGTCCAGCGTACAGAGCGGGACATCGATCTGGTCGTCGAACACGACTTTCGGATGCTGTTCGAGGTGTTCCCTGGGGGCCTTGATCGACCCAGACAGATCCCAGCCCGTGTGCGGTCCGTGGCCGAAGTCTCCGTCGCTGCGGTGAAAGCGAATGCTGCCGGTCTCGCGGCCAACGGCGGTTTCGACCAGGGTGGCGCGCATATCGCTGATCCTCGATTTCCAGCGCTTGATTGCTCTGGGCTCGGGTTCGAAGCAATACACCCGCCCCGCCGGGAAGGCATCGAGGAAACGTTGCGTGTGCTCGCCGCCATTGGCCCCGATTTCAAGAATGATCGCGTCATCCTTGCCGACCATATCGCGGATGTTCTTGAAGGAGATCTCGCCTTTCTGAATGTCAGAAGGAACAGTCACCTCATCCAAGACGCCGCCACGGCGATTTGCACCGGCTTCTATCCGTTGGTTCACGCCCAGCCTTTTGAGCAGACTTTTCACAAACACGAACGCACCTTTTGCCGCCGCGATACATGGGCTTTTGACGTCAGGCTCGCCGCGTCCATATGCCAGAGTTGCCAGCAACCGATCACTCCTCAGCCCTGCTCAAGGCAACACGACCCGGGTCGAATGGTTTCGTCGATGAGGCCTGTCATTCCGCTCTCCTGTTCGTTGGGCCCGCGCGGCGCCGGGTCATTCGTAAATCTGGCTATAGCCGACACCGAGCGAGATACCGCGCTCGCGAAGCCATTCGAGCGTGACCGCGAAATGGCGCTCGCTCGGGACACGGAATACCCATTCGTGCTTTGCCTCGTGCGGTGACGGTTTGTCGGCCTCGACCGAAAGTGCCTTGGGGTAAACCGCATTGATGCTGTCCTCCATGCCCTCGACCAGGGCGAGGTAAAACGCCTCGGTGCCGACATCCGGGGGCAGGGTCAGGCGGCAGGCCATTGAATCGATGGTGCGGGAGAACATGACATGCGCTGCCCCCGGGTTGCCGAACATCGCCGCCTCGTCAGAGGCCATGGCTTGCGGCAATCCGGCGTCGGTCGCGATTGTCTGTGCCGTGGCAAACAGCGCATCCCAATCGAGCGAGGCGGTTACGCAGGTTGATGACACCAGCGCGCCCGCTTCGGCGGGGTCGTCAAACGGCCCAGCCAAAGCCCAGCCCGGGACGCTGACGGCGAATGCTACCGCTGCCATCCAGCGAAATGAGCGCGTCACAGTATCTATAGAAATTTTCACGGGGCCAGCTTTCTCGTATATTGAGATGTGAGATTCATTGACCCGGTCGGGTT
>CAYWND010000705.1:0-1715 GCA_964459085.1 uncultured Oceanibium sp.
AAGGTAGAAGATGTGTTCCACCTTGTACTGGGAATCCGTTTCCAAGTCTTCCTCCGATGTCCATTCCAAGCCCTCGAACCGATCAACGATGTCGCTTCGCTTGAAGGCGATATCGACCATCGTGATGCCGGAATTGTCTTTGCGAACAAGGTGATAGGCCGGCATCTGTGGCATCTTGGGCGTGCTGTCCCCGATGGTGCCGCCCGATGTCGTGATCAGGTTCCCCGGCTCGACCAATGCTTCGTAACCATCGCGCTCGGCGGCCACTGCATCCCGCGCATAGCGGACAAATTCGTCCACATAGAACTGGTAGTTGGTGACCAGAACATGGTTCTGGACATGCGAGGCATCGGTGGCGGTGTAGTGCGCCAACCGGGCCAGGGAATAGTCTACGCGCTGGGCGGTAAACGGGGCCAGGGCGCGGGTGCCATCGGCATCGGCGATCCGTTCGCCATTAACGATCTGGTCGTCGGTCGTGTTCAGGTCGGGAACGTCAAAGACGTCGCGCATGGGCCGTTCCAACCGGTCCTCGATGCTGCCTTCGACCACCGTGCCGTCCGCCATGGCAAAGTGCAGGGGGATCGGTACGTTCGACACCTGCACAAAGATCTCAACCCCATGGTTCTCAATCAGAAGATCCAGTTGCTGGGTCAGGTACCCCTCGAACAGATCGGGTCGCGTGATGGTCGAGGTATAGCGCCCGGGCTCGGCCACATGACCGAAGGACAGGCGGCTGTCGACCTGTGTGTACGAGGCAGTCGAGATCGCGACCTCGGGATAAAAGGCGCGGTACCGGCCCTCGACGGGAAAGCCGCCCATGACTGCGGAAAATCGGTCACGCAGGAAGGAAACAGAGGTTGTGTATAACTTCTGCAGGGCGCGTACCGCCTCGGCCCCGCTGGCATAGCCCTGAACCCGCGGATAATCGGGCGCGATCAGGGGCAGTTCGGTCACCGCGCTGCCGGGGGGAAGTCCGTTTTCGGTCATTCGACAAACAGATCCGTCTTTTCAAAAGTTGTCACGTCAATCAATCCGAGGTCCGAAATCCTGAGTTCGGGGATGACAACCAGGGCGAGCAGCGAGTGCTGCATGTAGGCGTTGTTCAGCGTGCAGCCGCAAGCCTCCATCGCCTGTACCAGCCGATCCGCATCCGCTGCAACCGTTTCTGCGGGCGCATCAGACATCAGACCCGCGATGGGCAGCCGCACCAGCGCCTGCTCCTGCCCGTCACGATAGACGCAGACGCCGCCGCCGACCTCGGCCAACCGGTTCGCGGCAAGCGCCATGTCTGGTTTCGAGGTGCCAACCACGATCATGTGGTGACTGTCATGGGCTACGGTCGAGGCGACAGCGCAGTCCACGCCATAGCCAAAACCGGACACAAAGGCGTTCGTGACCTCGCCTGTTGCACGGTGGCGTTCAACCAACGCGATCTGGCAAACATCCGCTGATCTGTCCATACCGACGATTCCGTCGCGCACCGGCAATTCGGCCTGCAGTGCCTTCGTGGGGGCCTGGTTTTCAACCACACCGATCACGCGCGCGGTCACGGTGTCGCGGGCATTTGAGGGAATGTCAAAGCTTTCGCTGACCAGTGGGCGGCCCAGCCGGACGGTGTTGCGCGATGCCCGGGGCCATGTGAAATCCGGTGTCTCGGCCTCCAGCTGGCCGTCCCTGGCCACGACCGCGCCGCGCGCGATCACCATCTCGATCGG
>CAYWND010000706.1:0-1713 GCA_964459085.1 uncultured Oceanibium sp.
GGGCCGACCGCGAGCCTTGCCGCGCATATCCTCGCCCGCGCCGGCGGACTGGCCTTTGGATAGGCTGCCCTGGGCCTGCAGGCGGGCCAGCAAATCTGGGGGGATCTGGGCCGCTGCGGCTTCGAGCAGGATCTCGGAGGGGGGTTTGGTGCGGTCTTGCGCAGTGTCTGAATTTTCCTGGTTGTCGCTCTCGGGCGGTGGGTCGGGAGGCGTGCTCTCGGGTTCTGGGTCTGTGGGATCTTCGGTTTGGGGCAGCTGCGTCGCCCTATGGGACAGGACCAGCGTTGCAGCGATGCGCGCGGCATCGTCGCTGACCTTTTTGTCCCCCGCCAGGGCCGCGACGGCACGGGCACAGCGCAGCGCCAGAAGCGGCGCGCGCAGGCTGTCGATACCGAGGGCGGCGGCCGCGATCACCATATGCTCGGCCAAGTCAGACGGAGTTTCGATCTGGGCGAGCGCGGTGCAGGCCGCGGCGATCGTTTCGGGGTCGAATGCCGGCCACGAAGACGAGATCTGTGACACCTGAAAAGCGAGACCGTCCGTCAGGGCGGTCGGGGGAGCGGTGTCCTCGTCTTCGGCGGTTTCGTCCAGAAGGATCAGTCTGGCCTGCCCGCCATCCGCGCGGGCTGCGACCAGGCGGGCCGCGAAACCGGGTGTCATGCGCTCGGCCATGGGCAGGATGAAGGTGGCCTGGTCGGCGTAGATCAGGCCGGAGTGGTGAACCGGGCGCCCCGCGGCCAGGGTGGCGGCCAGATCGAGGCCGCCGAAAACGCGATCTTCGGCCGCCGCAACCTGCAACCGGCGCGGCGGGTTGGGAAAGTAGGGCGCGATGGCGGCCAGCCAGTCCTCGCGCGCGGGCGAGGCGCGCAGGCGAAGCACAATCCCACCCAGCGCCGGGTCGATGGCCAGGCAGGCAGCGGCCCAGTCTGCTGCTGCTATGCTGTTTGGGGCGGTCATCGGGATCGGGATGGGCTCGGACGCTCTTGCGCTGGCGCGCAAATCGCCCCTCCCGCCATCCCGCAGGGCCGCCGCCGCAATCCCGCGCGGGCGATCATTGCGGCAAGACCTCGTCCACGATCCGCATGACGCGCTGGGTGGATCCGGCTTCGTCCAGCGGGTCGCGGCGCAGCCGGTGGCGCAGGGCTGATGGCGCCACCACCCGCAGGTGACCGGTCCCGACCGTCGCGGCCCCTTCGAAGGCTGCCAGGGCTCGGGCCGCGCGCATCAGGGTCAACTCGCCCCGCAACCCGTCCGAGCCCAGAGCGATGCAAAGCTCGGCCGCCTTGGCCAGCGTGTCGTCTGGGGTCTCGATCACCTCCAGCGCCTCGCGCGCGGCGATGATCTTTTTCCGGTGTCGCGTATCCGCCGCGCGCCATTTGCGCATGAATGCCTTGGTGTCGCGCTCGAACGCGTCGCGGCGGCGGATGACCTCGACCCGTTGTGCCACATCCGTGGGCGAGGCGACCTCGACCGACAGTCCGAACCGGTCGAGCAATTGCGGCCGCAACTCGCCCTCTTCCGGGTTGCCCGAGCCCACGATAACGAACCGTGCGGGGTGGCGGACCGACAGCCCCTCGCGTTCCACGACATTCTCGCCGCTGGCCGCAACGTCCAGCAGCAGATCCACGATGTGATCTTCGAGCAGGTTGACCTCGTCGATATAGAGATACCCGCGATGGGCGCGCGCCAGCAGCCCCGGTTCGAACGCCTTCT
>CAYWND010000707.1:0-1710 GCA_964459085.1 uncultured Oceanibium sp.
GCCCCGGCCACCACCTTGGCCGTCGAACCCGCCGTCCCGGCGCGGGGTATCTGCACAGTCTGCCCAGCCACCGGATCGCTGTCGCAAAACGCCGCCAGCGCCGTCAGCGCATCGCCCGCCCCGCCAAGATCAAAGAACACGCCGACCCCTGTCGCGCGATTGCGCAGCGCCATTTCCTGCGCCGCGCCCATCCCCTCCAGGATTGGGTGCGCGCGCGGGAACTGGATGGCGAAACTGCGCCCGGCCTCGGTCTTCAGGAACGGCGCGCTGCCCGCACTTTCGCCGTCCAGCCGAACCTCGAACTCGACCAGATCGCCTGTCGACCCTTGTCCCAGAAACGGCGCATTGGCCACGCGCAGCAGATAGGTTTCAACCGCGTCATCGGACCGTTTGCACCCGAACGAGATGCTGGCCCCAAACCCGCTGCTCGCCCCCGCCGCACCATCATTGGCACCGGTTTCCGAAAACGCCCAACTGGGATCTTCCGCCGCCGCGAAAGGTGCTGCAAAGAAAAGGCCCGCGACGGCCGGGATCAAAAGACGTTTCATGAAATCAGTACCCGCTTAACCTGCGAAAAGGGTCCATGAAAGCGCGCGGACAAGTCAACCCCAAAGGTCGCAAGATCCCGAAATACAATTGAAAACGGCGGGACCCGAAGGCCCCGCCGCGCATTCACACTGGCCCAACTCAGGCCAGGTCGAACCGGTCCGCGTCCATGACCTTGGTCCAGGCGGACACGAAGTCATCGACAAACTTGGCCCCCGCATCATTCTGCCCATAGGCCTCGGCCAGCGCCCGCAGTTGCGAGTTCGACCCAAAGACAAGATCAACCCGGGTGCCGGTCCATTTGACCGACCCGCTGGCCCGGTCGACGGCCTCGAACGTATCCGCGGCGGCCGAGGTCGCCTTCCAGTCCACGCCCATATCCAGAATGTTGACGAAGAAGTCGTTCGACAGCGTGCCAGGCCGGTCGGTCAGCACGCCATGCGCCCCGCCATCGTGGTTCGCACCCAGCACCCGCAGGCCACCGACCAGCACCGTCATTTCGGGCGCGGTCAGCGTCAGCAGTTGCGCGCGGTCGATCAGCATCTCCTCGGCCGGGGCCGCAAGGCCGGGCCGCAGGTAGTTGCGGAACCCGTCCGCCACCGGCTCCATCACGGCAAAGCTGTCGGCGTCGGTCTGATCCGCACTTGCGTCCATCCGGCCCGGCGTGAACGGCACCTCGATGTCGTGACCACCGGCCTTGGCCGCCGCCTCGACCGCAGCACCGCCCGCCAGCACGATCAAATCGGCCAGCGAGACCGCCTTGCCGCCAGTTGCTGATCCGTTGAACTCACCCTGAATGCCCTCCAGCACATCCAGCACCTTGGCCAGTTGCGCGGGCTGGTTGACGTCCCAATCCTTTTGCGGCGCCAGTCGGACGCGCGCGCCATTGGCACCACCCCGCTTGTCCGATCCGCGGAAGGACGAGGCCGAGGCCCAGGCGGTCGACACCAGCTCGGCCGTGCTCAGACCGCTGGCCAGCACCTTGGCCTTCAGCGCAGACGCATCGGCCGCATCGATCAGCGGATGATCGGCGGCGGGGATCGGATCCTGCCAGATCAGATCCTCGTCCGGCACATCCGGCCCCAGATAGCGCACCTTGGGGCCCATGTCGCGGTGGGTCAGCTTGAACCATGCGCGCGCAAAGACATCCGCGAACTGATCCGG
>CAYWND010000708.1:0-1707 GCA_964459085.1 uncultured Oceanibium sp.
TGGTATCTGGACGGGTGCGCACCCGCGCGCAATCCGCAGATGTGGGGGGGCGACCTTATGGATCAGGTCGCACGCCACACTGTGCCGGGCGGCACCTTCGCGACCTACACCGCCGCAGGCCATGTGCGCCGCGCGCTGGACGCTGCGGGGTTCGAGGTCACGCGTCGCGCAGGATACGGGACCAAACGGCACATGAGCGTGGGCTTCCTGCGCTGACGTTTCGGGGCAAACGCGCCGCCGGGCCCGTTTCCATTGTCCAGGAAATATCCCAGAGCGAGAGGCAGCGCCTCGCCAAAAGCATTCTCCTCAACTTCGACCTGTAAGCAACGCGGTCAGGCCGATCGGTGCGGCCTTGCGGGTGATACGTGTGCGATAGACATGCTGACTTTCCAAAACGCGCATCACGTAGTTTCGGGTCTCGCGAAAGGGGATGTGTTCGATCCAGCGGATGACATCGACACCCGGCGCGCGCGGATCGCCATAGGTCGCGATCCAGCGATCCGTCCGCGACGGGCCGGCATTATAGGCCGCCGCCGCAAGCAACACCGATCCGTTGTACCGCTCTAGCATCTCGGCCAGATAACCCGACCCCAGTCGCGCGTTATAAGCCGGGTCCGAGATCAGACGATCGGCCGAGTACGCCAACCCAAGCTGCGAAGACATCTTCTTGGCCGTCTGTGGCATCAGTTGCATCAGCCCGCGCGCGCCCGCCGGGCTGATCGCCAGCGGGTTCAACTCGGTTTCCTGACGGGCGATCGACAGCGCCAGTTCGGGTGGCACCGCCTGGGTCTGCCGCGCAGGGCTGGCGACCGGGTAATAGGCCTCGGGCAGGATCACGCCGATCCGCACCAGCCGCTTGGCAATCTTCACCGCGGTGCTGATCTGATCCATGTCGATGGCAAATTTGGCCAGTGCTGCGCTGTCTTGTGGCCCCAGGGAATCCTGCACATGCAGGATGAACCGCTGCGCCAGGATCTTGTCGCCTGCCTCGTCCAGCAACCGCGCGGCCAGGATCGGCGAGGATCGCACAAAACCCCGGTTGTTCCAGCGCGGCAGGCCGCCCCAGCGGGTCATGGTGGGATCCGTCGGGACGCCGATGCGTTCGGCCGCCAACTGACCGTAGAACGAAGTCTGAAACGCGGCACCGAACCCGTAGTGTTCGCGCGCGGCGGCGGTATCGCCCGCAGCCTCGGCCGCGCGGCCTTTCCAGTACCCGGCCCGGCCCAGGGAAATCGGTGTCTCGACCGCGTCCTGGAACCGGTTGAAATGCGCCAGTGCGCGCGCCGGATCGTTCAGATAGGTGAGTGCTATGAACCCCGACAGCCATTCCAGATCGGCGAAATTGGACCCCGAGGTCAGGTGATGCTGGCTGGCCAGGTTATAGGCCAGTTTGGCCTTGCCGTTGCGCATCGCCTCGCGCGCCAGACTGCGGCGGCTGTTGGACCATTTCTCGGGGCGGCCCAGCGCATCGGCGCTGGTGGAGCGTTCCAGCAGCAGACCGGCGGCACTGTCGCGCAGACCTTTCGAGAGGCGCCAGGAGAACCGGTCATAGGCCAGGCCTGGATCCGATTTCAGCTTGCCCGGTACGGCGGCGATCAGCCCATCGACGCCGCGCGCGCGATCCTGCAGCGCGATGCGGGCCCGCGCCAGCGCCGCGTCCGCGCGCGGGACCAGCGCCAGCATGTTGGCGGCCGATTTGGTGTGCCC
>CAYWND010000709.1:0-1701 GCA_964459085.1 uncultured Oceanibium sp.
CGCCCGACTCTCGTCCGAGTCGTCGAGGCGCAGGCGCGCCACCCGGCAGGCGATCTCTCCCCGGTTGGCGATCAGGATTTTCGTGAACATGTGCTGTCCCTTCTTGCTGGCACGCGAAACCACCCCGGCAACCGGTGCGGCTGACGGGGGGCGCGTGTGTTGGATTGTTTGCGATCAGACCGGGGCGAGCGCCACAGGTAGAACCCACGCGCCGCCAGCGCGGCGCGTGCCTCCAGGGCATTCAGATTGGTTGGCCGCGGCCTAGCAGCGTTCCGGGTAGGTCTGGCAGTAGGCCACGTTGCCCGCGGCACCAATCGCGGCGCCGGTAAGAATGTCGCCGTCCAGGACCGCTGCCGTTCCGGCCCCGGCACCTGCCCCGACAAGGGCCTGTTCACCCAGGGTGTCGCCGCAGGCTGCTGTAAGTGTAAGAATTGCGATCGCCGCAAGGGCTTTGACGCGCTGCATATGTCTGCTCCGTTCGTTATATCTTGCGTCCGGTTCGGGGCATTGCCCGTGACCTTCGGTGCGCATGATACCGCAGAACAGCAGCGGCCCGCGGTAAAGAAACCTGACAGTCCTGCAACAGACAGATTATCGGCGGGAACCCGCCGGTTTTCCCCGTTTGTCGCGCGAGTCATCGGAACACCTCGGGGAAACTCTGCGCTGCGACCTTGGTGTCGACACGCAAAAGCGCCTCGTAGCTGGCCGGATCGAAAGGATCTTCGGCCGGAACAATCTCGCGACCGAACAGCCAGGACAGCCGTCCGGCATCCAGATTCCCCCGCGAAAACGCCTCATCTCCGAAGTGATCCCAGATCGCACCAAGAAACGCTGCGTCGGCCGCACGGTCTGCGGGGCGCCGGTCGCGATAGCGTTCACGCGCCTTCAACTCGGGGATCGCCCCCTTGGCCGGACGCCGCAATGTAAAGTGATAGTCGGTGCCGGCCTGTCGAGACGGAAATCCGCGATGCGTTTCCATCACTCGACCTCCGGTTGCGCAAGCTTTTGGAAAAAAACGCTTTTCCAGCCAGGCTCAGTGATGGCGCAGGCAAAAGAAAACCGCGGCGCAGCCGGAACTGCGCCGCGGTTCAGAAACTCGGGTCTTGGATCAGGCCTTGCCGGTGAATACGGGCTCGGGCTCAACCATGGGCTCCGGTGCCGGCTCGGGCTCAGGCTGCGAGCAGGCGGCAACGCCGAAGACCAGCAAAAGTGCTGCGAATTTTGTGATGGTCGACATTCTTTTGTCCTTTCCAGACGTCTTGGTGTGGTGGTCGTCCGGGGTGTCCCAGAGCCTCGGCCAAAATGGCCGACCTCGGCGCCGATTGCAACGCTTGTGCAACGCAGCGTCGCAAAAAAAACTATGATATGCCGATGTTGCGACATGGGTTGGCCCGGTCCTTTGCCGTTCAAAGCGGGATGTTGTCGTGCTTCTTCCACGGATTTTCCAACCGCTTGCCCCTTAGCGCAGCAAAGGCACGCGCCACGCGGCGGCGGGTGGACTGGGGCATGATGACCTCGTCAATGAAGCCTTTTTCAGCAGCCACGAACGGGTTGGCAAAGCGATCCTCGTAGTCCTTGGTGCGCGCCGCGATCTGCTCGTCGTCGCCAAGCTCCGAGCGATAGAGGATCTCCCCCGCGCCTTTGGCCCCCATCACCGCGATCTCCGCCGTCGGCCAGGCGAAGGTCATGTCCGCGCGGATG
>CAYWND010000710.1:0-1691 GCA_964459085.1 uncultured Oceanibium sp.
GTCATCGGCTTCCTTTTGGATCGCCTGATGTACGCCATACAGTCGCTCTTCACCTTCTCGAACAACAGGTGACCGGCCATGGGACTTCTTGAGATACGGAACGCTTCGAAAAGCTACGGCGAAGGGGTCGGTCGGACCGATGTTCTGAAAAACATCGACCTGGACGTGAAAGATGGAGAGTTTCTTGTGCTGCTGGGGTTTTCCGGCACGGGCAAGACCACGCTGATCAACCTGCTTGCCGGACTGGAAGCGCCAACCGAGGGCGAGGTGCGATTTAAGGGCGCGCCGATCATCGGGCCGGGCCCTGAGCGCGGGGTCATCTTCCAAAGCTACTCGCTGATGCCCTGGCTGACGGTGTCGGGAAATGTCGGACTGGCGGTGGACACGATCTATCCCAACCTGTCCCGCGCCGAGCGCGCCGAGAAGGTCGCCTTCTATGTGGATATGGTGGGGCTGACCCATGCCGCATCCCGCCGCCCGGCGGAACTGTCGGGGGGCATGCGCCAGCGGGTGAACGTTGCCCGTGCCCTGGCGATGTCGCCGGAAGTGCTGCTGCTGGACGAGCCGCTTTCGGCGTTGGATGCGCTGACGCGGGCCAATCTGGCCGACGAGATCGAGCGGATCTGGGAGGCGGACAAGAAGACCTGTGTCCTGATCACAAATGACGTGGACGAGGCCATCGTGCTGGCCGACAGGATCATCGCGCTCAACCCAGACGGTACGCTGGGCGAGGAATTCTCGGTCAAGATCCCCCGTCCGCGGCTCAGAAGCGAAATGAACCACCATGAAGGGTTCAAGACGCTACGGGCGCAGGTCACCAAATACCTGATGGATGTTGGTATCGAGGCCAAGGTCGAAGGCAGCCGCCTTTTACCGGACGTGGCCCCGATCCACGGCGTCCCGGCAGCGGTGGCCGAGGCACGCAAGGGATTGAAAGAAAACCGTTTCCTGGAATTCAGCCAACTTCACAAGGTCTATCCGACACCAAAGGGTCCACTGACGGTGGTCGAAGATTTCGATCTGAAGATGAACAAGGGCGAGTTCATCAGCCTGATTGGTCATTCCGGCTGCGGCAAATCCACCGTGCTGACCATGGCGGCCGGATTGAACGAGATCTCGAAGGGCGCGATCACACTGGACGGTACCCATGTCGAAGGTGCCGATCCGGAACGGGCGGTCGTCTTTCAGGCGCCCTCGCTTTTCCCTTGGCTGACCGCAAAGCAGAACGTCGCAGTCGGGGTCGACCGGGTCTACCCCCGCGCCACGCAGCAAGAGCGGCAAGAGGTGGTTGAATACTACCTCGAACGCGTCGGCTTGGCGGACGCAATGGACAAGCCCGCGGTGGATTTGTCGAACGGGATGAAGCAGCGGGTGGGCATCGCGAGGGCATTTGCTCTGTCGCCGAAACTGCTGCTGCTGGACGAACCGTTTGGCATGCTCGACAGCCTGACGCGCTGGGAACTGCAAGAAGTGCTGATGGAGGTCTGGAGCCGGACCAAGGTCACCGCGATCTGCGTGACGCACGATGTGGACGAGGCGATCCTGCTGGCCGACCGGGTGGTCATGATGACCAACGGCCCGCGGGCGACCATCGGCAAAATCGTGGATGTGAACCTGCCGCGCCCGCGCACGCGCAAGGCCCTGCTGGAACATCCCGATTATTACGCCAAGCGCCAGGAGGTGCTCGACTT
>CAYWND010000711.1:0-1689 GCA_964459085.1 uncultured Oceanibium sp.
GCGCCGAATTGCGTGCCGAAGGTGTGCTGTCGCTGGATCACGTCGATCAGTTCGACCGCTTTTTCGCGCGGGTCTATGCGGCGTGCCGCGAGGCCGGGGTGCCCGCCGAGACCGCGATCTCCGAAGGTGGGCCGGGGCAGTTCGAGATCAATCTGACCCATGTCGCCGACCCCCTGAAAGCCGCGGATGATGCGCTGATCTTCAAGCAGATCGTGCGCGGCGTGGCGCGGGCCGAGGGGCTGGCCGCGACATTCATGGCCAAACCTTACCCCGAGCACGCGGGCAACGGGTTTCACGTGCATTTCAGCCTGCTGGATGACACCGGGCGGAACGTGTTCGACGATGGCGGAGACGCGGGATCGGACGTGCTGCGCCATGCGGTTGCGGGGGTTCTGGCGGCAATGCCGTCCTCGGCTCTTGTCTTTGCGCCGCATCTGAATTCGTACCGCCGCTGGCAGCCGGGCAGCCATGCGCCGACGGGCGTCGGCTGGGCCTATGAGAACCGGTTTGCCGCCGTGCGCATCCCCGGCGGGCCCGGCGTGGCACGTCGCATCGAGCATCGGGTCGCGGGCGCGGATGCCTGCCCTTATCTGGTGCTGGCGGCGATCCTGGGGGCTGCGCTGGCGGGGATAGAGGGTGTCTGGGATGCCCCCCGGCCGGTCGACGGTGATGCCTATGCGGCCGGCCTGCCCACGCTGCCCACAAGCTGGGAGAAGGCGCTGGATGCGTTCGAGAGTGCGGAGTGGGGCGCGCGGCTGCTGGGTGCGGATATGGCCGAGGTGTTTGCCCTGACCAAACGGCAGGAACTGGCCCGATTTGCCGCAGAAATGACCGCGTTTGAGCGGGGGAGTTATGCAGATGTGGTCTAGGGGCGGCGGGCGAGGGCGCCGGATGGGGGAAGGCGGCGCCCACCCGCCCGCCCCGCCGCCTTCCCCCATCCGGGGCCTGTTGCCAGCCGTGGGGTGGGTGGGCGATGGTGCGCATGTGCTGGGGAGGCGCTTGAGGCGGCAGTCTGCCCCTCAAGGCGCGCTTTCGAGGGTGTTGGACCTCGGCGCCCGCGTCAAGGACGGGCCGCGCTCGCGCGCGGTCGCTACCGCGATCCTTGACCCGGTCCCCGAGGCCCGTTGGGGACGGCAGGCGTGAGCTACGCGGGCGATGGTGGCTATCCGGGTTCCTACTATGCAGCCTCGGCCCAGGCGGCACCTGCGCGCCCTGCGGTTGAGGGGGCTGTCGAGGCGGATATTTGCGTCGTCGGTGGTGGCTATACCGGGCTGAGTTGCGCGCTGGAGCTGGCCGAAGCTGGATTTCAGGTGCGGCTGGTCGAAGGTGCCCGGATCGGCTGGGGCGCTTCGGGGCGCAATGGCGGGCAGATCGTCAATGGGTTGAACGCCTCGCTGGAAAAAATCGGCCGGGTTTACGGGCGCGAGACGCAGGCCTTTGTCGGCGGGCTGGTCCAGGAGGGGGCGGGGATCATCCGCGACCGGGTGGCACGCTACGGGATCGACTGCGATCTGAAACCCGGCAACCTGTTCGCGGCGTTCACCGACAAGCAGATGGCCGAGTTGGAGGCCAAGCGGGCGTTGTGGTCCTCGTTCGGGATGGATGATCACGAGATGCTGGATGCCGAGGGCGTGCGCGCCCATGTCGGCACCGAGGCCTATGTGGGCGGGATGATCGACCATTCAGGCG
>CAYWND010000712.1:0-1685 GCA_964459085.1 uncultured Oceanibium sp.
TCTGCGCCTTCTGCGTTGTGCCCTATACCCGCGGGGCCGAGGTGTCTCGCCCCGCTGACCGCCTGCTGGCCGAGGCGCGCGATCTGGTCGACCGTGGGGTGGTTGAAATCACGTTGCTGGGTCAGAACGTCAACGCCTATCACGGGCAAGGGCCCGATGGCACCTGGTCGCTGGCCCGCCTGATCCGCGAGTTGGCGGTCATCGACGGGCTGGAACGCATCCGCTTCACCACCTCGCATCCCAATGACATGACCGACGATCTGATCGTCGCTCATGGCGAGGTGGCCAAGCTGATGCCCTATCTGCATCTGCCGGTGCAATCCGGGTCCGACCGCGTCCTCAAGGCGATGAACCGCAAGCATACAGCCGCCAGCTATCTGGCGATCCTGGATAGGATGCGCGCCGCGCGCCCGGACATCGCCCTGTCGGGGGACTTCATCGTCGGCTTCCCGGGCGAGACCGAGGATGATTTCCAGGCGACCCTCGATCTGGTCGAGACGGTGCGCTATGCCCAGGCCTTCTCGTTCAAGTATTCTGCCCGCCCGGGCACCCCTGCCGCCGGTCGCGACGAGGTGCCCGAGGATGTCAAATCCGACCGCCTGCAACGCTTGCAGGCTGTACTGAACCGACACCAGGCCGAGTTTCAGCAGGCGCAGGTCGGCAAGACCCTGCCGGTGCTACTGGAAAAACCCGGCCGCCTGCCGGGCCAGATGGTCGGCCGTTCGCCCTATCTCCAGCCTGTCCACCTGCAGGCCGATCCGACCGAAACCGGAAAAATCGTAGAGGCCCGGATCCTGACGGCAGAGCGCAACTCGCTGGGTGCCGAGCGCGCATGATCCCGCCCTGGCAACTTTCCGTTTCAGGCGACTGAAACCGCAGGCGGCCGGGCTTGCCTGCTCGATCCCCGCGCTATGACACGTATTTGACACTCTTAACGCTTGCCCCCCTGATCCGGCTGATGCACCATATCTGGTAGGACAGGCGCCCAACTCACCGAACGGAGATCCCTTGGCGACACCCGCACTGCAGGATGCAAAGACCTCGGAACCCCTTACCGAAAAGCAGGTAAGCTTTCCCGACAACCGGCTGCTGATCGAACTTTGTGGCGAGTTCGATCGCAATCTCGCACAGATCGAACAGGCGCTTGGCCTGATGATCACACGGCGCGGAAACGAGCTGGTGATCCATGCAGATGCGGCAACCGCCGAACGGGCGGCCTCGGTCCTGACGACGCTCTACCAGCGGCTGGAACAGGGGCGCGAGGTTGGGCCCGGGGACGTGGACGCAGCGATCCGCATGGACGCAGACCCCGGCACCGGCCCCATCGATCAGCTCGAGATGTTCTCGGGCGACAAGATCGAGGTGCGGACCCGCAAGAAGATTGTCGAACCGCGCACATCGGCCCAGAAACAATATGTCCGCAATCTGTTCTCGAACGAACTTGTTTTCGGCATCGGCCCGGCGGGGACCGGCAAGACCTACCTGGCCGTGGCGGCTGCGGTATCCCACTTTCTCGACGGCCATGTTGATCGCATCATCCTGTCGCGCCCTGCCGTCGAGGCGGGCGAGCGGCTGGGCTTTCTGCCCGGCGACATGAAGGAGAAGGTCGATCCTTACATGCAGCCGCTCTATGATGCGCTGAACGATTTTCTGCCGGGCAAGCAGGTCACCAAGCTGATCGAGGA
>CAYWND010000713.1:0-1685 GCA_964459085.1 uncultured Oceanibium sp.
CGGATCAGGGAAGATGTCCCGCTGGGATAGACCTCTGCAAATGAGATCCCGCGTTTAAACCAGAAAGGAGCCCCGGTATTGACGCGCGCGGGTAGCGGGGGCGGGCTGCCCCTAGTTGTCCGTCCCCGTGACCGGGGGTGGCCGTTTAGGTGACTGCTTCCACGAGCATTTCAGGGCTATCGGCAGCGAGACGAAGTTGCACGTCTGGTAGCTGACGCATGACCGCTAAAAATAGGACGGCGTCGGTTTCCTCGGAAATGAGCTGGGCGAAGTCTTCTTCGTCATAGATGATATCATCCGCCGCCCACCCCAATTGATCCCCGTATCGGATGGCATGAAGGCGGAAACCTTCGGGAACGACCGGTTTTGAGTACGTACCATCAGGAAGGCGAGATACAGACACTTGCTGATACTCAATTGCGCTTGCTGAAAATACGTCGCCATCTCGCACGCCAGCCGGTTTGCTTTCTTCAGGATTGCCTTCGAGTAAATAGTCGCGCCAACCCCTAAGCGTGCAATCACAAGGCATTATCTCATCGGCGTGCTCTGCAATGTAGTATCGTATGTCGCCCATCTTCCGGTCCTTTCACTCGTCTCAAATTCGTTGTGCATCAGATCGTCGTTCGCGTGAGGCACAAGGTCGTTTGTGTGCAACGGCTGATCTTCATCGTGTGGTCCAGATCATCACGGCGTCTGCGGTTTTCTCAGCCGAGCTTTGGAGGCGCATGCGACGGCGGGCATCCGGATCGGGTGTTTCCCCCTCTATAAGCGCATCGCATCCATAACCTGCTCCAACCAGGTGGGCTGCCGCATTTCGGGCAGCGTCAACGCCGTGCTTGCTGGTGACTTCTGGAGCGAACCTTTCGGGGTCCGAAACCATTCCGCAACTGTGGCCCGGTCGCGCTGGGACCAACGCAGGGCAGGGGCCGTCAGGACCAACTCCCAGCACCATTTGCCCCAGCGGGCAAACCTGATCCATGCAGCAAAGCCCGCAGTTGTTGCACGGGCTTCCATATGGCGGCTTTACGATCATAGACCGACCCCATCCAGTGGGTCTGGCCCGATCGCTTCATCGCGAAGCTGTTCGATTTCGCGGATTTCCCATTCTTTAAGGTTGCCGGTGGTCATAGACGGGTCTCCAGTTTGGGGGGCCATTTGCCAGACTGAACATCACTGATGAATTGCCTCATCGCGTCGACATCGTTGATAACGATCATGCCTTGGTGAACTGCCTGGGATCCCTCAAGGAAGTGCCTCATAGCCTCGCGGTCCGCAGGCGGATGGTGTGTTCTGGTGACAGCGCTGAGCGCGCCTTTGAGAAAAAGGACATGCTCTTGGCGCTTGGTCAGCTTGAGGGCGCTGTTTTTCCAGCGCGGCGTCACCATGAAGTTTCTCCCTGCATCTCTGCTCGCGCACGGTCTGAGAGCAATGGTGCCTGTTCACCTTTTGCCCATTCGATAGCCTGTGCGACTGTGCCCAGCGTGTTCAAAACTGTACCGCGCCAGCTCACGCAATCGACGTAGCCATTTGGAAGTTGGCGGATCTCAAAGCCGTTCACGATCATCATCCGTTCCTTTCGAATTGCTCAGGGGTGATTTTTACTCTGGGTGGAGTCTGGGTGGATTCTGGGTCAGCCCGTTCCCTTCGTTTCCCCTTGGTTCCCCTCTGTTCCCTTTTCGGAGGCT
>CAYWND010000714.1:0-1681 GCA_964459085.1 uncultured Oceanibium sp.
CCTGTCATCAGGAATGCAAGCGCCGCCAGCACTTCTCCCGCCCAGGTTGGCCCCAACGTCTGATCACCACTGAGCACGATCAGCGCGAACGGCATAATCGCCAGGCCGCCGAACTGCCACAGCGACCCGAACCAGATATAGGGCACCCGCTTCCAGCCGATGGCCGACTTGTGCGTATCGGACCGGAATCCCAGCAGCGCCCGGAATGGCGCAACCAGAACCGGCAGCGCGATCATCACAGCTACCAGCATCGCGGGCACCGACAACTCGACAATCATCACCCGGTTCAGGGTGCCCAGCAGCATCACGGTGGCCATCCCCACCGAAACCTGGAACAGCGACAGCCGCAACAGGCGCGCCAACGGCAGCCCCTCGGACGCCGCGTCCGCGAACGGCAGCATCTCGATAGTGAACTGCGTCAGGGGATGGCGCTCTTTCATGTGCTGCGCACCTCCATCGCTTGGCTGATATAGAAGCCCGACGAGATCCGGGCATGCGGAACCAGCCGCCAGCCCGACAGCGCCGCCTCGCGAGCCACCAGACGCGCCAGTGCGGATCGCGAGATGGGCTGGATCGCGGGTGAGCGGTCGGATTTCGGGAACAGCTTGCCAGCTGCGTGCATGACGCTCAGCAGCGGGGTTCGGGGCGCCACGGTAAAAATGATCGCCTGACCGGTGCGCCCCGCCAGCCGCCGAACCGCATGTACGATGTCGGGTGCGCGGTAATGGATCAGGCTGTCCATCGCCACCACATAGTCGAACCGCCCAAGCCGCGGGTCCAACATGTCGCTGGCGACATAGTTGATCCGCCCCCGCAGATGATCAGGCGTCTGCTCGCGTGCCAAATCCAGCAGTTTGGGCGAGATGTCCGCCGCCACGACCTCGGCGCCCCGGTCAGCCAACTGCACTGACAACTGCCCGGCCCCGCAGCCCGCGTCCAGAACAGCGGCCCCCGCCAGATCGTCCGGCAGTGCGGCCAAAAGCTCGGCACGCATCGCGTCCCGCCCCGCCCGCACGGTGGCACGGATTCGGCTGACCGGTGCATCCGTCATCAGCCGCTTCCACGCCTCGTTGGCGGTGCCGTCGAAATAGGCCTCCAGCCGCCCGCGCGTATGGTCGTAGGTGTCGGGCATCAATCGAACCCCAGGAATTCAAAGATCTTGCGGTCTTCCATCGGCTCGGGTGCCACCGGCTCGACCCCATTCCACAGCGTTTCGGCCAGGCGCAGGTATTCTGCCTGCACCCGAACCGTGTCCTCGTCCGTTTCGCCCATCTCGAACAGCGTGCACTTTTTCAGTCGCGACCGACGCAGCGCATCCAGATCCGGTAAGTGCGCCAGGCGGCGGAAGCCGACCTCGTTGCAGTAGCGATCGACCTCGTCGGTGTCGCGCGACCGGTTGGCGACACAGCCCGCCAGCCGCACGTTGTAGTTCCGGCTCTTGGCGCTGACGGCTGCGATGATCCGGTTCATGACATAGATCGAGTCAAAGTCGTTCGCCGTCACGATCACTGCCCGATCCGCATGCTGCAGGGGTGCCGCAAACCCACCGCAGACCACGTCGCCCAACACATCAAAGATCACCACGTCGGTGTCTTCCAGCATGTGGTGCTGCTTCAGCAGCTTCACGGTTTGCCCGACCACATAGCCACCACAACCGGTACCGGCTGGTGGCCCGCCCGCC
>CAYWND010000715.1:0-1681 GCA_964459085.1 uncultured Oceanibium sp.
GATCGCTTGCCGCCCACCAATAGCCCAGTCCATAAACACCTATGACCATGCCCATTCCCTGCCAGATCATGGTATGAAGTGGAGCGGTCATCCCCACCAATTCAAAAAAATGATTAGGGAAAAGAACCACCCAGATGCCCCATAGTATGTTGTAGACCGCCGCCGCTCTGAGCACCAGCGTCATCGTTTTTCCGCTCATTGCTACATTTTGTTTGGGGATCAACCAAATGTGCGTGTATTTGTTGGGCGGTTGCTAAATAACCCGGAAATAAAAGCAGCGTCTGTTCAGTACTACCCTGCCTTCAGCTTAAACGCCTCGGCCTTGACCTTCAACTCGTTGGCTATTTGGTTGAGCGATAGGAATTTCTCCATGTAATCCTTCATCGCCGAAGACATCTCATCTGTACTAGCCGCAACTTCCGAAACACTGGTTGCCGATTGTTCTGCGACAGTTACCACCGATGCGGATTTATTCACAATCAAACTGATATTCTCCGACTGTTCCGTGACGATCTGGTTGATGCTATTGGAAAAGGAAAACGTCTGCTCAGCAGCTTCTGAGATCTCGGTGATAATTTTATGCGTCGTATTGATCGCCTCCAAATTGGACGCAATCTGGCGATTGGTCTCCTCCATCAAGGTGACGGTTCTGGTGATATTGCTTTGGATATCGTCGATCAGGTTTTTGATCTGACCGGATGAGCTCCCGGAATCATGAGACAATCGGCGAATTTCATCTGCGACTACCGCAAATCCCCTCCCGTGATCCCCTGCATGCGCGGCTTCTATGGAGGCATTGAGCGCCAAAAGGTTGGTTTGTGAGGAAATATCCGAAATGATGTTCACAATCTGGTTGATCTCGTTGCTCCTCCTACCCAGCTCTTCGATTGCCTCGTTGGTTTCTTTAAAGGTCTTCATCACCTGCTCATTGAGGTCGATCATCGGGATATCGAATCCGCGATCAATTTCAGGGTAGACAGCCGATGCGGTGAGCAAGCCCATCAATACATACGCGCAAACTAAGCATAAAGCATGGTTTTTCTTCATCTCAATACCCTTCGTCGGTTGATCAGGAGGTCGTCGCAGCACGGAACTCGTCTACGATCGTCATGCATGCAAGCTGCATCCTCGGCATGTGGAACGGGCCCTTCCAGAGATTGCCTTTCAACGACGAACTCGGGGTCCCATCGCGATGCAGGTAACCCAGCCACTCGCCGTGCTCAGCGTCGTGGAAGTGTTTGTAGGCCCAGTCGTGTACGAGGCCGTGCCATTGCACATAGCGCTCTTCGCCGGTGAGTTGATGGGCGAGCAGTGTCGCGATGATGGTCTCGCAGTGCGGCCACCAAAACTTCATGTCATGCCAATACTCCTGTACGGGTTTGCCGTACACATCGGTGAAGTACAAGATGCCGCCGTGTTCGGTATCCCAGCCGCGCTCCCACATGTAGTCGAGGATTCGGCAGCCCAGGCTGGTCAAGTGCGTATCGCCACCGCGGAGCTTCGCCTCGTGCAGGATGAACCAGGCCGCCTCGATCGCGTGGCCGGGGTTAAGCGTTCGGCCGTCAAAATGATCGAGAATCGCCCCGTCCTCCGCAACGGTCTCCATCACGCAGCGGATATCGTCTTTGACGAAATAACGTTCGATCGTTTCGATACACTCGTCGATGACGGCGTTCGCCTC
>CAYWND010000716.1:0-1678 GCA_964459085.1 uncultured Oceanibium sp.
CGGGACCTGCATGGCGATCCTGACCGAGATCGGGATGAAGCCCCTGCGCATCCACAGGGAAATTCTTGGCCATATCGCCGACCGGCTGCTGGAATCGGTCTGGCGCGAGGGGCTGTGGCTGGTCAACGACGGGATTTGCGATACCGAAACGCTCGACGACGCGATCCGTTACGGCTTTGGCCTGCGCTGGGCGCAGATGGGGCTGTTCGAGACCTACCGGATTGCCGGGGGCGAAGCCGGGATGCTGCATTTCATCGGCCAGTTCGGGCCGACGATGCGCTGGCCGCTGTGTCATATGACGGATGTGCCGGAGCTCGATGACGCGCTGGTCAAACGCGTTGCCGACCAGTCGGACGCGCAATCGGGGCATCATTCGATCCGGGAGCTGGAGCGCATCCGCGACGCGAACCTCGTGGGCATGATGCGGGCGCTGAAGGCGAACAACTGGGGGGCCGGCGCCGTGCTGAAGGCGCGTGACGACGCCCGCAAGGCCGCGGCCGGCGCGCCGGAGACGGACGGGCTGATCCGCACGGTGGACCGCTACGTCCCGCTCGACTGGGTAGACTACAACGGCCACATGAACGAGGCGCGCTACCTGCAGGCTTTTGGCGATGCGACCGACCGGATGATGGAGATCGTCGGCTGCGATGCCGATTACATCGCGACCGGTGGCAGCTTTTTCACCGCCGAGACCCATATCCGGCATGTCGACGAGGTGGGTGTGGGCGCGCCGATCGTGGTGGAAACGCAGGTGTTGCAGGGTGCGGGCAAGAAGATGCATCTGTTCCATTTCATGCGCCACCGTGACGACGGGCGGCTGCTGGCCACCGGCGAGCACATGTTGCTGCATGTCAGCCTCGAGACCCGCAAGACCGCGCCGCCGCCGGACTGGATGGCCGAGAAACTGGGCGCGATCGCAGCGGCCCACGCGGCGCTCGACCGGCCCGAGGGGGCAGGGGCGGCGGTGGGCGTGCGATGAGCCAGCGCGTTCTGGTCACCGCCGGGGCCACGGGCATCGGGCGGGCCATGGCCGAGCGGTTTGCCGCGTCGGGTGCGCAGGTCTGTGTCCTGGACAGGGATGCAAACGCCCTGGCGTCCTGTCCCGCGGGCTGGTGGTGCGTGGAAGGCGATGTGACGGACGAGGCGGCGGTGGCCGCGCTGTTCGGGCGGATCGCGGCCGAATGGGGCGGGCTTGACGTGCTCTGCGCCAATGCGGGCATTGCCGGGCCGACCGCCCCGGTGGAGGTCAACCTTGAAGGCGCCTTCCTTGCGGCCAAATACGCGGCCCCGCTGATGAAAGGGGCCGGGGCGGGGTCGATCGTGCTGACAAGCTCGACCGCGGGGCTTTATGGCTATCCGCAGCGCGCGCCCTATGCGGCGGCGAAATGGGCGATTATCGGCTTGATGAAGACGCTGGCGATGGAACTGGGGCCGTTCGGCGTGCGGGCCAACGCGATCTGTCCCGGAGCGGTGGAGGGCCCGCGCATGGAAGGCGTGCTGGCGCGCGAGGCGGCGGCCAAGGGGACGACCCGCGATGCGATTTACGCGGGCTATGCGGCGGGCACATCGATGCGGTCTTTCGTTCGGGCCGCGGACATCGCCGACATGGCGGTTTTTCTGGGCTCGGGACAGGCGCGTATGGTCAGCGGCCAGGTTATTGCGGTGGACGGGCACACGG
>CAYWND010000717.1:0-1677 GCA_964459085.1 uncultured Oceanibium sp.
GTACTGGATCCTGCGGGATGCGATCTCGCCCCCTTTGGCATGGCTGGGCAACGCCTTTCCCGTGCTGGAGGGCGGGCCATTGGTCGTGTTCGGGATGATTGTCGGTCTGGTGCTAGTGTTCGCTGTCTCGATGATGCTTGCGGCCATGGCCGCGTTGCGAACGCGCTAGCCGTGGTGTCAGGGGGCCGGGCAGCCGGAGATCTCGATCGATCGGCTTGGCGCCAGCAGGTTCAGTCGGATTGCGCTTCGGTCAAGCGCCAGCATCCCGTCCCCGTAGTAGTCCAGCACCGCCGCGATCCTTAGTGTCCTCGTGTCGGCCTGGGTTGCGGTCGGCGTGATGAAGATCAGCTCGGACCCGGTTTCAAAGACGGCCACGGCCTCGGCATCCGGTGTGCCGCTGTACGAGACCTCGGCGGTCAGGTCGTAGCGGTCGTTGGATGGGCGCAGGCGGCAAACGATGCCGGTCACGCCCGCCTCGGCCGCGGTCAGGGCGCGGATGTCGAGGGCGGCCTGGATGGCATCGCGGCCCGCGATATCGCCCGCCGCCAGGTCGCCGGTCAGCCGCGCCTCGGCCGGGATGCAGACCTCTTCGCAGACGCCATAGAACAGGTTGAGATCCAGGGTGATCGGGCTGCCAGGGCGCTGGGGTGTCAGTTCGACCGGAAACACCACGCTGTCGCGATAGCCGATGGTGCGCACGCCATAGTCGTGAAAGATGCTTGGACGCGGCCAGTAGACGCGCGTGTCGCCCAGGTTGCGGGACCTGGAAAAGTCGAACTGCGGCGGGATGCCGTTGCCGCCCGGCGCGCGCCAATAGGTTTTCCAGCCAGGGTCCATATCGATGCGCACGCCGATCATGCGATTGCCGTTGTCCAGCGTCCACCCGTCCACAAGGGTGACGCGGCTGACCTCGGCCCGTGCAAAGACCGCGCTCAGAGACAGGATGGCAACGGCCAGTAGTTTGGGCAGAATTCGGCGCATGATCCCCAGGATTTAGTGATGTTTAATGCGGATTATCTGGCCCTCGGCGCCGTTGCGCAAGGGCGGTGCGGTCACGACACCGCGAGATGACGCTTGATCGCAGCGCGCCGGAGGATCATGTTGGAGACATGTCTGACACCGAGTTTCTGAATGGCAAGGTCCTGGTGGCGATGCCCGGCATGGGCGATCCGAGGTTCGAGCGGTCGGTGGTCTACATGTGTGCCCATTCCAGCGACGGCGCGATGGGGCTGATCGTCAACAAACCGGCCTCGGATCTGACATTCGACGAGCTTTTATCCCAGCTTGGCATCGATACAGATGCCCCGGATCGCGCACCGCAGATCTATATGGGCGGGCCTGTCGAGAACGGCCGGGGCTTTGTGCTGCACTCGGGCGAATATGCGCTGGAGGGGTCGACCATGCAGGTCGACAACGGGTTCGGAATGACCGCGACGGTCGACATTCTGCGCGACATCGCGCAGGGCAAGGGCCCTGACGAGGCGTTGTTGGCGCTGGGATACGCGGGCTGGGGACCGGGGCAGCTGGAGGGCGAGTTGCGCTCGCACGGGTGGCTGACCGTGGATGCAGATGCCGCATTGGTATTCGACACCGACCCCGAGGTGCGGTGGGAAGCCGCGCTTGCGCGGCTGGGCATCGACCCGCGCCTGTTATCGGCCGAGGGCGGTCAGGCCTGAT
>CAYWND010000718.1:0-1665 GCA_964459085.1 uncultured Oceanibium sp.
AGGATCAGATCGCCGATCTGCCGCTCAGGATGATCGCCGCCGAGATGACCCGCGAAAAGCTGACACTGCGACTGCATCAGGAACTGCCCTATCAGTTGACGGTCGAAACCGAAGGCTGGGAAGAGCGCAAGGACGGCAGCGTGCGCATCGACCAGGTGATCTATGTCGCCCGCCCCGGCCACAAGGGCATCATCCTGGGCCCCAAGGGCGCCACGATCAAACAGGTCTCGATGACCGCGCGCCAGGACATCGCGGACTTCCTGGGCCGACAGGTGCACCTGTTCCTGCAAGTGAAGGTGCGCGAGAACTGGATGTCCGACGCCGAACGCTACGAGCAGATGGGTCTGGATTTCAAGGATGGCGCCTGAGCCGCTGAGCCCGCGCATGGCCAATGCTCTGGGCTGGATCTGGGCAGTAGCGGTTGTGGGTCTGGTCGCTATGCTTGCCATGGTTTCGTTTTTGATGAGCCGTTCAGAGACACTCGCTGAGTTTTTCGCAGCGTATGGCCTGGCTGGCGACGTCCTTGTTTGGCTTCTACGAGGTCTCTTTATTGTGACGGCCGCGCTTCTGGTCTCAGGGCACCTGTTCAATGGGGTGGTGGCCTATCGGGTATCCCGGCGCATCTGGTCCCTGACGCGACCAAGGTCAGCAGTGCTTGCGGTCCTGACCAGTGCGCCGCTGTTGGGCAATGTCATGATCCCCTGGGGCTATCGGCGATTGGCTGAAGATCGCAGGTGGCCATTGTGGATCAGTGTCTGGGCCAGCCTGCCGTTTGTTTCCCTGACCAGCCTGCTGTTCAATATCTATGTTGATCCAGATGATGAGATTTTCCCGACAGCATTCTATGTCGCGACTGCCGCCGGGGGGTGGATAACCATTGCGGCGTTCAATGCCAGGGCTGCCTGGTCCCTGGCAGCGCGTCTGAGCGTGCAGACCCAAGCCCAGGATCTGCACAGTCTTGGCGCAATGTCCGAACAACTCGCTGCCTCGGTCCCGCGCTTGGCGCATTTCTGGCGTAGCCTGTCAATCGCGATGCTGGGGTTTTGGATATTTATTGACATGTACTTCAACTATCTAGAGGGGCAGACCGTCTGGATTGATATATGGATCCGCGAATATTTTCCCGGAGGGTTCTTCATTACCGTCGATGATGTGCTGGGGGTGTCGATGATCGTCGCGCTCCTTCTGTATCTTCTGGCGTTGGTGGGACTGATGATCTGGACTTTTCGCGCGGTCCAACTGGCGCGACTGACAGCCCCGCATGCGCGCTTGATCGCACCGACGATGGCCGCAGCGGCCTATGTGATCCCGGTGCTGTGGTTCGTGCAGCCCTATTTGTGGTTGGGAAAGGCCTGGCGCGCGACATCGTTGGACAGGCTTCCGGTCGTCTATCGACGCTGGATTGTGATAGGTCCGCTTGCATCGATAACGTTTTGGATGCTCCTTGTCGTTGACGACCAGGTCGGGCTTTCGGAAACCACTTTTTACGTCGTCGATGTGATCATTAGTGTTTTGCTGGTGGTATCCATGCGTCTGACCGCCGGTGTTGTCGAGCGCCTTACCACTGACCTGACGCAGGCCGCGTCCGTCCGGGTGTTTGCCGCATGACCCGCCTGACAGCAGATTTCTGGGTTCGCGCGTATCTTGCGCGGTTGCGTCTTGCGG
>CAYWND010000719.1:0-1657 GCA_964459085.1 uncultured Oceanibium sp.
CAATGACCGGCGAGGGGGTTCGCGGGGTGATCGAGGGGCGCGCGGTTGCCCTTGGGAATGCGGCCCTTCTGGCTGAGCTTGGCATTGACCCGCGGGTTTCTTCCGCCCTTGCCAATGCGCGACGGGATCGCGGTGAGACGGTGATGTTCGTTGTTGTCGACGGTGCGCTGGCCGGGATGGTTTGCGTCGCTGACCTGATCAAGGCGACAACACCCGATGCCATTGCCCGTCTGCATGCACAGGGGCTGCGTATCGTCATGGCGACCGGCGACAATGAACGCACCGCGCGATTTGTTGCGGATCAGCTGGGGATAGACGACGTACGCGCCGATGTCCTCCCGGGAGACAAGGCAGCACTGGTCAAGGCGCTGCAGGACAGCGGTGGTCGCGTGGCGATGGCAGGAGACGGGGTGAATGATGCGCCCGCGCTGGCCCAGGCTGAGGTCGGTATTGCCATGGGAACCGGAGCCGATGTCGCGATTGAAAGTGCTGGGATTACCCTGGTCCAGGGCGACCTGACCGGCGTGGTCCGGGCCCGCCAGCTCTCTGTCGCGACCATGCGCAATATCAAGCAGAACCTGTTCTTCGCGCTGGTCTACAACGCAGCGGGTGTGCCCGTCGCGGCTGGCGTGCTCTATCCGCTGCTGGGATTGATGTTGTCGCCCATGCTTGCGGCGGCGGCGATGAGCCTGTCTTCGGTCTCGGTGATCGCCAACGCGCTTCGGCTTCGGTCTGTGCGGCTTGATTGAGGGGCGCGCCCCGGTCCTGCGTAATCGATCAGGTGCACTGGCAGGAGGGCATCGATTTGGGGCTTCGTATCATTTGGGCGGCAGTTCTGGGCATGGCAATCATATTCATGATGCCGAACGCGGCAGTATCGCATCCGCCCGCCGAGCACACACCACCGACCGAAGAATCGGTTGAGCCCGAGGCCGATGCGGCCGTGGAGCCCCCTGCAGACGCGACAGGCGAAGTCGAGCATCAGCATGGCCAGCTGGAGGATGTCGCGGGGCATGCCCATGTGGATGCTGCTGATCCGTGTGTAGATGATGGACATCATGAGGGCGCGGCCAGCCCCGCCGGAGGGCATGCCCACTGGGGCGAGGACGGGGCCTCAACGCCGTTCGAACGGGCCATGTCCCGCATCGGCGTTTTCCATTCTTTCGCTGTCCATTTTCCGATCGCGCTGATCCTCGCCGCGGCACTGGCGCAGGGGCTTGTTCTTGCAGGTCGATTTGCGACGGGCTCGGATACCGTGCGCTATCTGGTCTGGACGGGCGCTGCCGGTGGTGTGGCCGCAGGTCTTCTCGGCTGGGCACATTCCGGCCCCATGGGCGCTGACGAGGCGGGCGTGATGCTCGCGCACCGGCTCCTGGGTACGGCTCTGTTGTTCGGATTGGTTGGCCTGGCTGCGCTTGGCGAGTGGTCGCGCCGCCCGGACAATCAGCTGGGCGCGTTGATCTTCAACCTCGCGCTGTTCGGATCCGCGCTCGCGCTCTTGCTCAACGGCTTCCTGGGCGGTGCGCTGGCTCATGGCGGTTTGCGGCATCTGTTTGGTGGCGGCTAGGGTGAGCTATCCCGCAAATCTGCTGTCTCTTACGAGATTACGCTTCTTTGCTGCACTATGGGTCGTGTTTTATCATTGGCGCGCTCCTTG
>CAYWND010000720.1:0-1650 GCA_964459085.1 uncultured Oceanibium sp.
TGGCCCCTGTCGGGCGTTCGACCACATGCGTCCCGTTCTCCAGATCAAGAGGACGGAAAATCAGGTCGCGCGCACCGGGATCAACGCGGAACCCAACAGTGCCGCGGTGCGTACCGGCGCTATTGAAGAAACCCGCAACAGCTGCGTTCAGCGATTTTCCGCCTGCAACTGACCGAATGCGTTTGATGTGGTCGTCGTCGAAAAACCCCGTCGTCCCGATGTCTGCGCGCAGTTCGAATGGTCTTGCATTCGTGCGCTCCAGATCCTTGCCAGCTTTTCTTAGGCGCGTAATTTCGGCGCGCTCCAGCGTCATCGACAACCCGATGCCGGACAGGTCGACATTCGCCTGTCCCAGATCCAGTCCGGCATCAAACTTCGATCCGGCAATGCCATCGAAAGCGAGCGCAAGTGGATCCGCTTCGAACGTTGCTGCCGCCGCAAGTTCGATCGTGTTGGAGGCCTGGTTCAGCGTTGCCACGCCCAGCCCCTGGTTTCGTACGGCAACCTTGCGGGCAACGTATTGCGGCGACGTGAAACGACGCGCGTTCTCGCCGGTCAGGGTTGTCGGCAAACTGCTGATGCTCACCATCCGTTTGACGCTTTGATCATCGGCCCCCACGAGCCCGTGGATCGGTGCGGTGAGTTTGATCAGGTCTGCGACTGGCAACGGCAGAATGTGCTTTTCATACAATCGGGTCAGAAGCACGCTGCCTATTCGGGCAAGGTCAAGTTGGAGGTTTACACGCAGGATATCCCCAACCTGTTCCCAGGCGGCCTGCATGAACTCTTCCTGACGGCGCCGGACGACCTCCGCCCCCAGACCAGCCGCCGCCCGGTGTCGGGGATCAAGATTCAGCGACCGGAACCAACGCGGCGTCGTTGTCGGCACAACATGCTGCCCGATATGCCATCGCCCATATAGCGGCGGCGACAATGGGTCGACCGATTTGGGCGCGCCTTGGTCTTCGCTCGACTTGGGTGCGTCCAGCAGCTTTGGCAGGTTGTCTTTGACACCTTTAGGGATGTCCGCCAGCGCCGGTGCGCTTGACCCCGGAATGCGCAACGCGCCGGGCAATGCAACGACACCATCACCATCTTGCGGGTTTAGCTGTATGGCGGGGTTCATCGCACCCAGATAGGTCGCCTTTCCCGCAGCCTGCACCGGTGGATTGCGGGGTTTCATTTCTCTGGCAAGGGACTCGAAGTCGCCGCCCGCGCCCGTACTGAAAGTCCAATGGAAGTATAGTGGCAGGGTCACGCTGGTCGCTCTTGTGTCCCAGGCGGGCAGCAGATCTTCTGTCGGATCGACCGGCTCGCCCAGCCCTGCGCGGCGTCCTTGGTCAAAACTTGGAACAAGGCACGCATGGTAGGTCGTGTCGGGTGCCAGGCGCCGCGGAGCAATCAGTCGAGACAGTCTCTCGGTCGGAAGACCACCCAGAATATCGGCGTCACTGCGCGGATCGTTCGGGGCCTTCACGATCTGCGTATGAGCCCAGGCCCACGCCTCTTTCAGGTCGGGAAGTTCTTCCGTCGGCACGGCTGGTGCCTTTATCTGCAGGGTAGGCAACGGTTGCCCGGGGACGACCGTGATGTCGACACCTCGGCGATCCTCGACGACCACAAGGGCCAGCCATGGCGTTAGTCGATCTT
>CAYWND010000721.1:0-1648 GCA_964459085.1 uncultured Oceanibium sp.
CTCGCCATCGCGTCCCCGGCGGGGGCGCGATTTCTCTCTATATGCTGCATGCTCACGGCCGCGTTAATACATTTATCTTTTAAATACAGAAGGTTAAATTCTGCTCAAGTGTGAGCACACCCCATCCTGGTTGGCGACCCCCATGCGTCCGGCACCGCTCCACCCGGACATCCTGACAAAATTGCCTGCTTGCCGCCGCGCGCCCTGCTAGATTAGGGGCTTGGCAACCCAGGGGGCAGGGCAGGCATGCTGAATTCCACGCTTCGCGTTCCGCAGGCATACGAAGGCTTTGTGCCTACGCGCCTGCGCGACGTCCTGATGCGGCTCGAGGTTGCGACCTCGTCGGACGAGGTCTGGGACCATCTGGTCTCGCTCGCCGCGTCGCTGAACCTGCCCATTGTCGACTACGTCTACGCCACCGACTACCGCAACTGGGAACAGGCCCAGTTCATCCGCACCACCTTTCCCCAGGATTGGGCGCCCTATGCGGACGCCAATCCCTATATCCGGCGGTTTTCAAACTTTCGCACCCACGCCGTGCACTACTTGACCCCGGTCATGGTCGGGATCGAATACGCCGACTGCTACCCAGATCTGCACCCGGAAAAGCGCCGTTCGATGGAGTTTGGCGCGCAGATGGGCATGACGGCGGGGTTCGCAGTGCCGCTGCGGATGACCGAACGGGGACAGGCCGGGGTCATCGCCTTTGGCGGGCGCTACCCGCGCGCCACCTTTGATCGGATCGTGGCCGAACACGGCTGGACACTGCACGCGGCAGCGCTCAGCGCGCATGAACGCTATATGGAGTTCTTCAAGTCCGAGTTCGCGCTGCGCAAGCTGACCGACAAGCAGATGGAACTGCTGCGACTGGTCGGGCGCGGCCTGCTGGACAAACAGATCGCCGAGGACCTTGGCATCACCTTCTCGGCCGTCCGGCAGCGCCTGGCCGCGATCACGCGCAAGACCGGGGTCGCCAACCGGGCGGAACTGGCCGCGCTGGCGATGCGCCTGGGTCTGGTGCCCGATCCGATCCTGAAAGCGTACCGCGAAGAGATGACGGTCTTCCTCTCGACCGGATCTGAAGACTGTCAAAACTGACAGCTGTCACTCCTGCCAGTATCAGAATTGCCCGGCTGCCTCGGCCTGTGCGGATGGGTAACGCTGCCCCGACGTGGGGATCCATATCGAGGAGTAGAGCCATGAAATCACTTGTTGTTGCCTGCGCTATCGCAGCGCTCGCCACCACCAGCAACGCCCAGGCCACCGGCGCCGAGGCGGCCGCCGCCGAAGCCGCGCCGCAGGCCGCCATGGGGTCTTCGGCGGCCAACTGGATCGTCCCGCTGCTGGCCATCGCGGTCATCGCGGCAGCGGCCTCAAGCAGTTCGGACGACGCGCCCGCAAACGCCAACTGCGCCCCTCAGCAGAACGCCCGCGTCGCCTGCTGATGTCACGGTTCCGGCGCGACGAGGTCTTGGGGGGCTGCGCGCCGGCCCCGCCCCCTTTCGGTCCCTCATCCGGAGGGGGGCGGGGCAATCCCGGCCCATGGATTTTCCGCTTGAAGCCCCGAAGAGAATCCTTATAACGGCCAAGCGATCAGGAGCGCGGGCGTAGCTCAGGGGTAGAGCATAACCTTGCCAAGGTTAGGGTC
>CAYWND010000722.1:0-1367 GCA_964459085.1 uncultured Oceanibium sp.
GATGGTGCTCGCGACCGCCGGCAAGAAGATCATGGCGGTCACCTCGGATATGAACATCCGCTTCCTGAAGAAACCTCTACCCGGTGATCTGATCGCCGAATCTCGACTGATCAAAGGCGGTCGGCGTTCGATTTACGGGGAAGTCCTAATCTACTCGGACGGCCAGGCCGAGGCGGTGGCCCACGTCACCGGCGCTTATGCGCTGCCGGCGGGCTGACCAGAGAGAGCTCAACCCGCGGTCGCCAAATGCCGTCGGATGTTGCCGACGTGATTGGCATGACCGAAACGATGTCCACCAAACGCCCCGGCCCCGACGTTGATCCCCACCACCTGTCCGGCCTCATCAAGGATTGGCGCGCCGCTTGAGAAATGCGCCTCTTGGGTCGGGTTGTCGAAACGGAAGATCAGCGACTGATCGGTCTGCTGCACAACCACTGCCCCCAGAGTTCTAGACACACCTCCGCGATCCTCCCGCGCCGCCAAGAACACCGGGTCGCCGACCCGTGGCGGTTCCGGAGCCAGCGATCCAGGCGGATGCTGCGCTGAGTCCGGCAGGCGAAATGCCGCAATATCGCCGTCCGAGTTCGGCTCTTCGTCGCCGTAATGAGCCTCGTGCAAAACCAGCATCGACGTCGCCCGTCCGAGTTCCGCCAGCATCCAGTTGGGGGCGAAGACATCGTACAGCTGCACCGCGGTTATCTTGGAGGCCAGCGTCGGGGCAGTTCCTCGGACGCGCCCATCCCATCCGAACTCCTTGATCAGATCGTCCATCACGTGCAGAGCGGTCAAGACGACCGTCCCCAGGCCGATCTCCCCGGTTTGGACGACAAAGCTATACCCGCCAAATCCAGTATGCCGTCCAGCCCGGAACTCGGGCCGGACCACAAACCCATCGGGAACCGCGGGAGGCGGTGGATTCGATGGCTTCGCAAAATCCAGCCAATGCTGAGGCAATTCCTGGACCGCGGACTCCATCGCCTCGAAGCGATGCTCCTGAACTCCCGGGATCCCGGGATCTTTAGGATGAAGACGCTCACCTGCCTGCTGACGCCCGTAGCAAGATGCGCAGAGGTCGACGTCCGGCCCCGCTGCGCAGGTCAGGCACTGATAGCGCACGCCGACGATCGGGCGCGCACCGCACCCCCCGCAGGCATGCCAGAGATGGATCCCCCCGGTCATACCTCCCCTCCGTCCCAGATCAATCGCGGCGCCTTGTCAAGGTAGCGGATCATGCCCTCGCGGCGCTCTGTCTTGTAGCCCAGGCAGTGCGAGACGTACCGCACCCCGTCGATGCGACGGAACCGATTGCGATGTTGGTGGCCGTAAACGTGAATGACCGATCCAGCACGACGGATTTGCGCATCGAG
>CAYWND010000722.1:1377-1637 GCA_964459085.1 uncultured Oceanibium sp.
CATGCTGTCCGGCAACCCGGCTAAAGTTGAAACTCCGGGTCACATCCGGAATCGCGCGGCCAGCTTCAGCATCTTCCTCGGGCGTTGCCAAAATGAGTTCTGTCCGCGGCAAGAAGTGGCTGAAGCTGATCACCGGGGCATCGTATGGCCGAATCAGGTGAGGTTCATTGAGCCGCAGAAAATAGTCCCCGGCATGAGCTGCTGATGTAAATTTTGGCCAGCGGATAAAGTGCGAATCAGCCCATGTCTCAAGGCTAGGG
>CAYWND010000723.1:0-1278 GCA_964459085.1 uncultured Oceanibium sp.
CACTGGGTCAGTGGCGAAGGGGACCAATACGGGTGCGGCACCTATCCCCAGGCTTGGGTCCAGCGTTACCTGGACCAGGAATACGTGCGCCTCGACCCGGTGATCCAAGGCTGTTTCCAGCGGTTTCATCCGGTTGACTGGCGGCAGCTCGACTGGACCGGCAAGGCGGTGCGGGCCTTTGCCGAGGACGCGATGCAACACGGCATCGGCGGGCAGGGCTATTCTGTCCCGGTGCGCGGTCCGAATGGCCA
The DNA here is from genome assembly GCA_964459085.1 of uncultured Oceanibium sp. Classification (GTDB taxonomy): domain Bacteria; phylum Pseudomonadota; class Alphaproteobacteria; order Rhodobacterales; family Rhodobacteraceae; genus Halovulum. The sequence continues at coordinate 252 of CAYWND010000723.1, forward strand.
GTTCGCCCTGTTTTCGGCCAACCATGACTGCGATGACACGGCATGGGATCACTTCACCGAGCATTACCGCCGCGACCTGATCCTGATCGCGCACAGCCTGAACCAGAAAGCCCTGGAGTTCGAACCGGACCGCGCCAAGGGACGGCCGACCGGGTTGAGCCCGCGCGAGGTGGACGCAATGTCCCTTCTGGCGCTGGGATACGGGCGCGCGCAGGTCGCGCAGACCCTGTCGATCTCAGAACACACGCTGCGCGTTTACATCGAGAGCGCGCGTCACAAGCTGGGCGCGGTCAATACCGTCAACGCGGTGGCCCGTGCGCTGAACCAGGGTCTGATCGTGATCTGAGGCGGCCACTCGGCGCCTGTTGCCCTTTGTTTTTTTGAAATTTTTCAAACGGTTTGCCCGATCTTTCGGGTGAACCCGAGCGCGCAACGTACGCTGCGCCCTGCCTTCCTTTACGCTGATATCGAACCTTCTGCGCGCCACACGCAGGGGGACGGTCATGCTTCGCTATGTTACCGCAGAGGAATTGACAGCCTTTCCGCGGCTGGCGGACAGCATGTTCCGCGACAGGGCGGATCAGTTCAAAACCCGCCTGGGATGGGACGTGCATGTCGACCGGGAGGGGTATGAGCGCGACGACTATGACGCGCTGAGTCCCCTCTACGTGATCTGGGAAGGTGCGGACGGGCGCCACAAGGGCTCGATGCGATTTCTTCCGACGCTGGGGCGGACCATGATCCACGACCATTTCGCGCATCTTCTGCAGGGGCGCGATCTGCGCGACCCGGAGGTGTGGGAATGCACGCGGTTCTGCCTGGCGCGGGGGGCGGAAAGCCACGTGGCGGCGGCCCTGATGCTGGGGGGTGGCGAGATCATGAGGAACTTCGGCGTGCGCCGGTTCGCCGGTGTGTTCGATGCGCGGATGGTGCGGATCTACCAGAGGATCGGCGCGTCGCCCGAGGTTCTAGGGTCGGAAGGCACCGGCCGTGACCGCATAAGCGTCGGCCTCTGGTCGTTCTCGGA
>CAYWND010000723.1:1317-1636 GCA_964459085.1 uncultured Oceanibium sp.
CCGCCGGCGCTGTCCGAACTATGGTTCAAGCGCAGTTGCGGCGACCCCGCCCCCGCCCTGCCGCGCAGCGCCTGACGCTTTCGCTGGCGGTGCCCTGGCGGGCCGAGTAGGGTCGCGCCATGACTGGCACCGCGCTGACATATTCAGAGGATCAGGCCGAGGCGCATGACCGCATCACCGAGATGCTGCGCGTCGCGGGGGTCGATCTGGACGAGGGTCTTCTGACCCCGCCGCGCGAGGGCAAAACACAGGTCATGGCGGTTGTCGGCAAGGCCGGGTCGGGCAAGACGCTGCTTCTGGCCCATCTGGTCGGCCAGTT
>CAYWND010000724.1:0-1633 GCA_964459085.1 uncultured Oceanibium sp.
GTTCGTCTTCCTTGATTTCGAAGAACAGGCCCAGGATGGCGCTGCGACCGGCGGTTATGCAGCCCCCTCAAGCCCCGAGTTCCGCGAAAAACAACTGGAGAAGTTTCGCGAACTGGCGCCCGAGGTCGACATCGTAATCACCACTGCCCTTATCCCCGGACGCGACGCGCCGAAACTGTGGCTGAAGGACATGGTCGAGGCGATGAAGCCCGGGTCGGTCGTGGTCGACCTGGCCGCCGAGAAAGGCGGCAACTGTGACCTGACTATCATGGACGAAAAGGTGGTCAGCGACAACGGCGTGACTATTGTCGGCTATACCGATTTCCCCAGCCGCATGGCCACGCAGTCGTCAACGCTGTATGCCAACAACATCCGCCACATGATGGACGACCTGACGCCTGAAAAGGACGGGCAGCCGGTGGTCAATATGGAAGATGACGTGATCCGCGGAGCAACCGTGACCCACGCCCGTGAAATCACGTTCCCGCCACCACCGCCTAAGGTGCAAGCCATCGCGGCACAGGCACCAAAGCCGGTTGCCAAAACACCTGAGGAACTGAAGCTGGAAGAGGCCGCGGCCTTTGCCCGCGAGACCAAGTTTCAATACAAGGTCCTGGGTTTCGGCACATTGGCGGTTCTGGCCGTGGGCGCGGTCGCTCCGCCCAGCTTCATGCAGCATTTCATCGTGTTCGCTCTGGCCTGCTTTGTTGGCTTTCAGGTGATCTGGGGGGTTGCCCACAGCCTGCACACGCCACTGATGGCGGTGACCAACGCCATTTCGGGCATCATCATCGTTGGTGCGCTGCTGCAAGTCGGGTCGGACAGCAGCCAGGTGGTGCTGCTGTCGGCGATATCGATCCTGATCGCCTCGATCAACATCGTGGGGGGCTTTCTGGTCACGCGCCGGATGCTCGCCATGTTCCAGAAGTCCTAAGGGGGGATCGGGTCAATGAACGAAGGTCTCGTGACGGCCGCCTATATCTCGGCCTCGATCCTGTTCATCCTGTCGCTGGGTGGATTGAAGAACCAGGAGAGCGCGAAGCGCGCGATCTGGTACGGCATCGTCGGCATGGCCCTGGCCATGGCCGCCACCATTTTCGGCCCGGGCATCGACAACTATGCGATCCTGATCGCCATGGTCGCCGCCGGAGGCGCGATCGGCTATTACGTGGCCCAGCGCGTCGAGATGACCGAAATGCCGCAACTTGTGGCCGCCCTGCACTCGTTTGTGGGACTTGCGGCTGTATTTATTGGCCTCAACGCCCAGATGGAGCTGGCCTCGGTCCAGGCCCTGATCGCCGATGGCGGTGCGACGGACGCGCTGTCGGGTTTCTCGAAGAAGCTTGCCGACAAAACCTCGGTCGAGATCTCGATCCTGAAGGTCGAGGTGCTTCTTGGGATCTTCATCGGTGCGATCACCTTCACCGGGTCGGTGATCGCGTTCGGAAAACTGGCCGGCAAGGTGACAGGTCAGCCCAAGCAATTCCACATCGGCATGCAGGGCGGATCGCCCAAGGCGTTCCTGGGCATGCCCAAGGACGAAGAGGGCGAGCAGAAGTTTCAGCCCCTGCCGTTCCTGTCGGGCCATGGCCTGAATCTGACAGCCCTGATCGCGTGTGGTCTGCTGGGCATT
>CAYWND010000725.1:0-1632 GCA_964459085.1 uncultured Oceanibium sp.
CGTCACGATTATCGACGACAACGCAGCCCCCGCCCATGAAGACATCACGATCCATCTGTTCGAAGATGTGGTGACCATTGAACAGGCTGATCCGCGCGACGGTTCGGTGCACAAGATCACCTTTACCATGAACCAGATTGCCGATCTGCGCGCGGCACTGGATCTGCCCGAAGGGGCCTATGTGCGAAAGCAGCCTTAGGCTCGGGACCCCCCGCACATTGACAAGTCGCTGCGTTCGGGCAAAGCCTTCGCCGGGTTCGCCCGCGTCCGAGGTCTTTTCATGCCCGATCCCAAGCAAGAGCTGAAGTTCCTTCTGACCGCGCTGCAGTTTATGACGCGGCTTCCTATTGCTGTGCCCGGCGGGCATGGGGACGGCGATCTTGGGCAGGCGGTACGATATTTCCCCGTTGCCGGTGTCCTGGTCGGGGCAGCGGCCGGGCTGGTCTATTTCTGCGGCCGCGAGTTGGGTGTTCCCGCGTTGGCGGCTGCCGGTGTCGCCATCGCCACGCAATTGCTGTTGACGGGCGCGCTGCACGAGGACGGACTGGCAGACTGTGCCGACGGGCTGGGCGGCGGCGCCACGCGTGACCGCGCGCTCGAGATCATGCGCGACAGCCGGATCGGCTCCTACGGTGCGCTGGCGTTGAGCGTGTCGATTGTGATCCGGGTCGCCGCATTGGCGGCCCTTTCCGGCATGTTGGGCCTGCTGGCCTTGATCGTGGCCGAGGCAGTGGGGCGCTTTTACATCGTACTGACCGTCGCCTGGCTGCCCTATGCCCGCGAAACCGGACTGGCCAGCGGAGTTGCGGGGCGGGCGGCCGGACCCACCGTGCTGATCGCGGCCGGAATGACCCTGATCCTGGCGTTGGCATTGGCACAGGGGCCCGGACTGGGCGCGCTGGTGGCCGGGTTTGCGGCCTGGGCCTATACCGGCCACCGCCTGTCGCGCCGGTTGGGCGGATATACTGGCGACGGGTTGGGCTGCATCCAGCAAGTCACGTCCATTGCCGCACTGCTGGTTCTGGCCGCATCGTGGAGCTGACGGTTCTACGGCACCCCCGCGTCAGCGCGCAGGGACTATGCTATGGCCGGTGCGATGTGGCACTGGCCGAGGGACACGCGGCGCAGACGGCAGCGCTGGTCAAGACGCTACCCGCCCCCCGCGTCCTGGTGACCAGCCCGGCCGAACGGTGCCGCGTCGTGGCCGATGCGCTGGCACGCCGACACGGCGTCGACCCCAGGATCGAACCGGCCCTGCAAGAGCTGAACTTTGGCGATTGGGAGGGGGTCCCCTGGGATCAAATCGACCGACGGGACAGCGACCACTGGGCCGAGGATCCGGTAACCCGCGCCCCACCGCGCGGCGAGAGCTTTCAGCAACTGTCCACCCGCGTGCTGGCGTGCGTCGCGGCACTGGACGGACACGCAACCCTGGTCACCCATGCCGGGCCGATTCGCGCCCTGCGCATGGCCGCCGAAGGCCTGAGCTTCGAGGCCGCATTCGCTGCGCCGGTGCCGTATACGACGCCAATCCACCTGCGCCTGGATGCCACGGCACTGGGCGTTTGATTTCCTCCAGGCGCAGGCTTATGCTGCACTGCACAATCTTGCGTGAGGGCAGGCGATGGGACA
>CAYWND010000726.1:0-866 GCA_964459085.1 uncultured Oceanibium sp.
GCGTCGCGGACAACCTCGGGACGGCCCCTAGCAATCAGAACGCGGAGAACTGGGATTTCGGCCCGAAGATCTCATGCCGGCAGGGCTTCGACCAGCCGCCCTGCACCGTGTCGATAGGGATCGACGGTGGGCAGGCCCATGCGGTTCTCGATCTCGCGACAGCAGGCTTCGGCGGCGGCATCGCCCAAAGCCTTGGTGTTGATCGAGATGCCGATGACCTTTGCCATGGGATTGGCGATTCGCGCCAGCGGCAGCGCGGTATCGCGCAACGCCTCCAGCGACGGCAGGCCATAGTGCGGCAGGCCGCGCATGTGTGTCCTTGTCGGTTCGTGACACAGGACCAGGGCATCGGGTTGGCCGCCATGGATCAACGCCATCGTCACGCCTGAGAACGAGACATGGAACAGGCTCCCCTGCCCCTCGATATGATCCCAGTGATCGGGATCGTTGTCGGGCGTCAGGTATTCGACGGCACCCGCCATGAAATCGGCGATCACGGCGTCGAGCTGCACGCCGCCGCCGGTGATCAGGATGCCGGTCTGTCCGGTGGGGCGGAAGGTCGATTTCAGGCCACGCTTGCGCATCTCGGCATCCATGGCCAGGCCCGTGTACATCTTGCCGATCGAGCAATCCGTACCGATCGCCAGGCAGCGTTTGCCGCTGCGCGCCTTGCCGTCCGCGATCGGATAGGCAACCGACGGCACCCGTACGTCGTGAAGGGTGCACCCGTGCGTGTGGGCGGCGCGGACAAGATCGTTCTGATCACGCAGGAGCGTGTGGAGACCCGAGGCAAGGTCGAACCCCATCTCGAGCGCCTCGACCAGAACCTTGCGCCAGCTTTCGGCGATGACGCCGCCCCGGTTGGC
>CAYWND010000726.1:878-1632 GCA_964459085.1 uncultured Oceanibium sp.
ACGACGGTCTTCGCGCCCTTCGCGCGGGCCTCGGCCAGGGTCAGATCGGGCAGGCCGACATCGGCCTGGCATCCCGGCAGGCGAAACTGTCCGACCGCGTTCTCGGGGCGCCAATCGGCGATGCCTTGGGCGACCTTCGCCGCGAGCGGATCGGGCGCGTCGCCGAGAAACAGAAGATAGGGGGTCTGGATCATCGTGGCCTCCATCCTGGGTTGCGCGTCAGACTACACGGGCCCAGTGAAATGAAATCGCATTCGTGTCGTGTTTTGCCCGGAATTCGCAAGGTCATCCTGCGATTGGTCGACCTTGCCGAAGATTCTTCGAAGACACTCAATCGGCGGTGCCCGCTTCGAGGGCCGCCCAGGTTTCTTCGATCCAGCGCTTTATCGTCAGGGCCTCGGACCAGCGGTCCGACATTTCGCGCCCCCGGGCGTCGGTCATGGCGTATTCGGGCGGCCCGAGTTCGCACAGGAAGACACAGTCGCCCGTCGCGTTGCGTGCCCGCCACGAGGCCAAGCCCTCGCGCCACCACGCGCGGAACAGCGCCACCCATTTGGCGTTCTGCGGGAAGTCCAGTTGCAGCTGGATCTGCTGGCGGCTGGCCACCCGACCCTGGAAGCTGTCGGATCGCGCCAGGATGCGCGAGACGAGGCCGAGGTCCCGTGCCGACAGAGGATGCCAGAATTCCCGGTCGACATCGAAGTGCGACAGGTCGGCGGCGAGGCGCATCTCGGGGATACGCTCGATCAGTTGG
>CAYWND010000727.1:0-1626 GCA_964459085.1 uncultured Oceanibium sp.
TGATGTTCGCCAGCTGCCGGCATACTTCGGTTTTGCCCACGCCCGTAGGACCGGCGAAAAGGAAGCTGCCGATGGGCTTCTCGCCCTGGGACCGGCCCACGCCGCGGAAATTGAACCGCAGCACGGTAAAGCCCATGTCGTGGAACGCATAGTGCAGGTTATAGACCACCTTGTTGTTCATCGTGCCCCCGAACTGCGGATGGGGGTGCAGGATGATGGCGACGGGCGCGTCCTTGTTCTTCTGCGGGTGATAGCGGCCTTCCAGGCGGCCTTCCGGTCCTGGGAAAATGACCTCGGGCATATATACCTCTTCGGGTCCCGGCGAATGCTTGACGGAATCGCTCGGGTTATCTAGAACAATTCTAAGTTCCGTGGCCCCACCGGCCCCGGGAGTTCCCAGCTAGGTAAGGGCTGTTGCCCTTTGCGTCAACGCTTTTCGGGGGTCGGGATGAAGCTGAGCACCAAGGGCAGGTACGCGATGATCGCGCTGACCGACCTGGCCCGCGAGGGCGGGGTGGGCGAGGCCGGGCGGCTGGTGGCGTTGTCCGAGATCTCGGAGCGGCAGGATATCAGCCTGGCCTATCTGGAACAGTTGTTCGTCAAGCTGCGCCGTGCCGAGATCGTCGAGAGCGTGCGGGGGCCGGGTGGCGGGTACCGGCTGGCACGTGCGCCCGAACAGGTGCGGATCAGCGAAATCCTGGCCGCGGTGGACGAGACGATGGACGCGCTGACCCGCGGCGCGGGCGCCAGTGGCGCGACCACAGGGTCGGCGGCCGCCGGTCTGACCGACAAGCTGTGGGAGGGGTTGTCGGCGCATGTCTATGTCTTTCTGCACCAGACCCGGCTGAGCGACGTGGTGGGCGACGCCATGGCCCCCTGTCCGGCGGTGCCGGCCTTTGTGAGGCTGGTCGATGATTAGGCCGGCGGCGGGGCGCGGGCTGGGCGTCGGGATTGAGTATTTGTGGAGCAAAGAGGCCGAGGTGCGCGGGTGACAGACCGGGTCTATCTGGACTGGAATGCGACGGCGCCGCTCAGGCCCGAGGCACGCGCGGCGATGCTGGCGGCGATGGATGTCGTGGGCAACCCGTCGAGCGTCCATGCCGAGGGGCGGGCGGCCCGCGCCGTGGTCGAGCGCGCGCGCGAGCAGGTGGCTGCGGCAGTTGGGGCCAAGCGCGACGAAGTGGTGTTCACCTCCGGCGCGACAGAGGCGGCGATGATCCTCAGCACTCCGCGCGATGGATATGCGGTTTGTGTAGAGGACACGGCCCATGACGCCCTGTGGGCGCATCTGGACCTGAGCGGCACCGACGCGCGACCGAATGGCCCGGGGCACACGCTGGCCATGGGGTTGGCCGACGGCGAGACGGGGGTGCTGAAGTCCGAGCCCGAGAAGACCGATGGCCAATGGCGCTATGGTGCGGTTGGCTGCGACTGCCTTGTCCTTGATGTGACGCAGGCGGTGGGCCGCGTCCCCTGGGCGTTTTCCTGGTCGCCGGCCCAGTTCGCTATCCTGTCCGCGCACAAGCTGGGGGGCGCCAAGGGAGTCGGCGCGCTGCTGGCACATGACGGTTTGGAGTTCGAGCCGCTGAGCCAGGGCGGTGGCCAGGAAATGGGCCGCCGGTCGGG
>CAYWND010000728.1:0-1622 GCA_964459085.1 uncultured Oceanibium sp.
CCCGGCACGCCGTAGGTTGTGCCAGTCGACAGATCCGCCATCATCGCGATCAGATCCGAGGGACCGACAACCCAGCCCAGCCGCGCACCTGTCATCTTGTGGCTTTTGGACAGCGAGCCCACGACCAGAGTTCGGTCCACCATGTCCGGCAGAGCGCGGGGGCTGAGGTGATCGCCGTCCCAGACCTGGGTGTCATAGACCTCGTCCGAGATCAGCCACATGTCGCTGTCCCGGCAATGGGCTGCGATCTGCGCCAGCGTGTCCGGGCCATAGACCACGCCGGTGGGATTGTTGGGGGTGTTGATCAGAAGCGCCCGGCCCGGACCAGCGGCCGCCAGATCCGCTGCCTGGGGCTGAAACCCGGCCTCGGGGCGGGCGGGAACCGGTACGGGCACGCCCGAGCTTGCGCGCACGGTCTGGGGATAGGTGGCGTAGTAGGGATCGATGAAGAGGCCCCGGTCGCCGGGGTCGAGTGTCGCCATAAAGGACGCAAACAACGCGGCCTGCCCGCCGGTGGTCACAAGGATGTTGTCGGGCCCGGTCGGCACGCCTGTCGCGGCTTCGACCCGCTGGGCGATGGCCGTGCGCAGGGCGCGTGCGCCGGGCACGGGCGCGTATCCGGTATTGCCGCCGCGCGCGCTGTCCAGCATCGCATCCAGCACCAGGTCATCGGTACGGCTGTCGTGGTCCCCGATGGTCAGATCGATCACCGGCTGCCCCTGGGCCTTCATCCGCCGCGCCCGGTAGAGGATGTCCCACCCGTCCGAGCCGCCGCCGGTCAGGGTGCGGATGCGCTGGGACGGGATCATGCCAGCCCCTCGCGCACGGATTTGGGCAGGCTTGCGCGGACCGCGTTGTACGAGGTGGTCAGACGCTCGGCCAGTTCCGCGTCGTCGGTCCCGGCGCAATCCAGCGCAACCCAGCCGCCGCGGGGCAGATGGGGCGCGCGGATGGCGGCACCGATCTCGATCAGGAACTCGGCCGTCTCGACATCGGCACACTTGACTGTCACGCGGTCGAACATGTCGGCATAGATCGCATAGACCTTGCCGCCGACCTTGTAGACATGCGCGCCCTGCCACTGGACCACGCGGGTGGTGTCGGGCAGGGCCATGCATTGGGATTCGATCATCTGAGGTGTCATGACGCGCACGCTGTCCGAGCGCTGTGCGGATTACAACTTGATTGTGGGGGATGTTTCAGCCATTTTACCGGCCATGAACAGGATCGCCATCATCTGCGAGATTTGCATTAGCCGCTGACATATCGTCCGTGGCGCGTCTGTTCTGTTTCCAATCCTGATCTGAGATGCTAGGCCGCCACGGGCACGTTGCCCGAGGGATTTGCCCATGACTGACATCCAGCTATACAACTCGGCCACGCGCCGGAAAGAGCGGTTCACGCCGCTCGATACATCGAACGTGCGGATGTATGTCTGTGGGCCGACGGTCTATGACCGGGCGCATATCGGCAATGCGCGGCCGGCGATCGTCTTTGATGTGCTGTTTCGGCTGCTGCGCGAGGTCTATGGGGACGACCACGTCACTTACGTGCGCAACATCACGGATGTGGACGACAAGATCAACGCCACGGCGCAACAGCGCAAGGCGGCAGGCGCGCCT
>CAYWND010000729.1:0-1622 GCA_964459085.1 uncultured Oceanibium sp.
CGCTCTGTCGATGATGATCCTGGAGCAGGGTCCGCTGTTCGTCGCCGACACACAAGTGCATCCGATCCCGACAGGCGAGCGGATTGCCGAGACAGTGATCGCTGCTGCCCGCCACGCGCGCCGGTTCGGGGTCGAGCCGCAGATCGCGCTGTGTTCGCACTCTCAGTTCGGCAATCTGGATACCGACACGGGAAGACGTATGCGCGCGGCACTGGCCATCCTGGACGCCCAGCCACGGGATTTCTGCTACGAGGGCGAGATGCATTCGGACGCGGCACTAGATCCCGAACTGCGCGCCCGGATTTTTCCGAACTCGCGTATGAGCGGCCCCGCCAACGTGCTGATCTTTGCCAACACGGACGCATCTTCGGGCGTGCGGAACATCCTGAAGATGGCGGCTGGTGGGCTGGAGGTCGGACCGATCCTGATGGGGATGGGCAACCGCGCGCACATCGTGACGCCATCGATTACCGCACGCGGCCTGCTGAACATGTCGGCTTTGGCTGGCACACCGGTGGCGCATTATGGCTGACCGGGCATCAGCATGGGGTGCAGGGACGGTCGCGGGGCTTCTGGCCATGACGCCTGCGACGGCGCAGACCGTGCAGCCGATCTCGGTCTCGATGACCGAATGCCACGTGCTGTTGGGGCTGGTCGCAGAAAATGCCTCGGGTCGCAGGACCCCTGACGAGGTCGCGGATATGCAGCGATGGTCGGATGCCTTCGGACTGGCGGCGGTGGATCAGGCCAAGGCCGAAGGACGATCTGACCCGACCGACCATGTCCTGAGGACACGGGACGAGGTTGAACCGAAATGGGAGCGGCAGGTGCGCAATCCGCTGAAGCTGAGCGACACGCTGGACTGGACTGGATACTGCCGGGCCCTGGGACGTGACAGGGGGGTTTTGAGATGACGCTGACTGGACCTTCTCTATGCCTACCGCTGTCCTTTGGGACGATCCACAACCGGCTGGCCCAATACCCGAGGGTTGGCGATGATGGACGCGCGCAGATTCTGGGGGACTGACCTGACACTAATACCGCTTGGGTAATGGGCGGCAGAAAACAACCGGACGGAACACAACGAGACGACGGAGAGACGCATGGGATACAAGGAAACCTACGCCGCCTGGAAAGCGGATCCGGAAGCCTTCTGGATGAAGGCCGCAGGGGCGCTGGACTGGAGTACACCGCCCACCAAGGCGTTGGATGGCAGCGCCGCGCCGATCTATTCGTGGTTTGCAGACGGTGTCATGAACACCTGCCACAACGCCGTCGACCGCCACGTGGATGCCGGCCGGGGCGATCAGGCCGCGATTATCTATGACAGCCCGGTGACGGACACCAAGCGCACGATCACCTATGCCGAATTGCGGGATGCGACCGCCCGGCTTGGCGGGGCGCTGAAGGCGCGAGGCGTGGCCAAGGGGGACCGGGTCATCATCTACATGCCCATGGTGCCCGAGGCGCTGGTCGCGATGCTGGCCTGTGCGCGGATCGGGGCGGTTCATTCGGTGGTCTTCGGCGGGTTCGCTGCCAATGAGCTGGCAGTGCGGATAGACGACGCAACGCCCAAGGCGATTATCGCGGGATCTTGTGGGATCGAGCCGGGGCGGATTGTC
>CAYWND010000730.1:0-1621 GCA_964459085.1 uncultured Oceanibium sp.
CGAATCCGTAGAGGCCGCGATAACCGCAACACCCTCGATCGTGCGAAGTGTCGCCAAATCAAGCCCGGAAATCACGCTGCGTATCTCCAGGTCCGCCGGCCCCACCGCCGCGACCGCTTTTGCAATAACTCCCGCGTAGGCTTGCTTGACCCCATATTCGAGACCCAGCGCCCAGCGTCGCTCCAGATTGCGCAGACCGGAGCCGGTGTTGGCCAACGCTGCCCTGTCCGCATCGAAATCGTATTTATACCATGGGACCTGGTGCAGAAATGCTGCGTAATCCTTTGCCTGATCGGCGGAAATACGATCGGCTTGCGCCATTTCCGATCCGCGAATCCAGGTTGCGATCCGGCCCAGTGTCTCTTCGTAGGCTGCCTTGGCCAGAAATTCGGCGGTAAAGCTGACGCCGATCACATAAACCATCCGCGTTGTTTCCGGCGATCCGCCGACCGTATCCGCCCGCGCGGTCAGGTCACACAGCGCCGACCAGAATCCGAAGATCGCACGCAGATAGTCGAAATCGTGCGGGTCGCCCGTCTCGAGGGTTTTTGCATAGTCGTCATAGGCAAAAACAATGTGCCATTCAGGGTAAGTCAGGTATGTCGCTGCCAGCGCGCGCCGGTTCTCTGGTGCTATCAGAGCGTTGTAGCTGCTTTCTTCAAGGTCCCCACGGCAGGCCACCGCGTTCCAACCCACAGGAAGCAACAGAACGACCGCCAGGACTATCAGCGCGAAGACGCCGCGTTTGAGCCAGCGCCAGACGAACCTCATGCCCGATTGCCCCAGATCCAGACAGACAGAAGCGCGATGCCACCGAGTGCGAGATGCGGAACGGATGAGAGCAAATTCAACGTCAGGCTCTGGTCCAGCACGCCATACTGGAAGATGCCGAAATCGAGGATACCAGACCCGGCGTAGACCCCAATCAGCCCGTCCAGGAGGTAGGCAGCCCCAAAATACGTTAGGAAAATTCGCGCCGAACGGTGGCTGATAAGAGCTGCCGACAAGGCCCAGAGCGCACTGACCAGATGCAAACCGTCGTCGAAGAGGTCGAGCGCAAAGATACCGAAGGTGCGGCCTTTCTCATCGGTCAGGCCCGGGATGTAATTGAGCGAGGCCGCGATCAGAAGCGCGATGAAATAGCCGATGCAAACTTTTCTGATCGTTGACATTTCTTTACTCCATACTCGCCAAATAGGTATCCCATAGCGCATTCCCGAACAAACCATTGGGATCGACGGCCCGTTTCGCCGCGACAAAATCAGCCGCTCTTGGGTAGCACCGATCAAATTGGTCCTGAGTCGCGTGCAACCGGTAGGGAAGATAGTAGCTGCCGCCAACACCAAGCGTGCCTTCGATCAGGTCACGCGTCATCCGTGCCATGTCAGCCTCCCCCCGCACCGTCATCTCCTGACTGAACAGCATGACGCAGGCAATTCTGTCGACCGGCGCATAGCTGAGCCAGCTCTCGCCGTCCTGCTTCACATAGCGGAGAGTTATGTTGAGCAACTCCTGATAACTGGCTGGGATCACTTGGCGACACATCTCAACCCAATCCCCGAAACGGTCAGGGTGAACGAAATATTCATGCAGGATGTCGGTCCGCGCCGGGTCCCTGTCG
>CAYWND010000731.1:0-1621 GCA_964459085.1 uncultured Oceanibium sp.
GGCCTCGGTGCCCGCAAACCCCGCCTCGCAGGTGACGATCGTCATATCCAGTTGCCCCGCGCGCACCATGTCGATCAGCGTTTGCGTCCCCTCGATCACAACGGACGCGGTCACGCACGGATGGGTCTCGGCAAATCGGCGCAGCATCTCGGGCAAGAACCGCTCGGCCACGTCATCAGGCGCGCCCATCCGCACCTCGCCCGCCACATCCGGCCGGATAAACCGCGCCAGCATCTCGCGGTTCAGCGCCAGCAGACGGCGGCCATGTTCCAAGAGCGCCTCGCCGTCGGCCGTCAGCGAAACACTGCGGCTGTCACGCACGAACACCGGCTTGCCCACCAGATCCTCCATCTTCTTGACCTGCATCGACACGGCCGAGGGCGTGCGCCCCACGACCTGGGCAGCGGACGAGAAGTTCCCGGTCTCGGCAATCGCGACCAGCGTGCGCAGCAGATCGAGTTCCAACAGCGGGATACGGGGCTGGGTGGGAGCGTTCATCTTTCAGAAAATCTCACAGCTAGTTTAAGAACTATTCGTTTGATTGAAACATGAAACTGCACAAATGTCCAGTCAGAGACCTTCGCGAAGTCTCCTGCAAACCAAATACCGAAACGGAGACAGACAATGACACCGATCAACAACGTGACCGCCCCGACCTCCATCATTCCCGGTTTTGTGCAACAGGGATGGATCAGCTTCTGGCGTGCTGCGAAGCGCCGCCGCCAGGCCCGCATCGACCGTGACGCCTTCCGCACCATGCTGGGCCTCGAAGAGCATATGCTCAGGGACATCGGGGTTACCCGCGGCGATGTGGTCTGGGCGTCGCGCCTGCCGCTCAGCGTCAACGCGGCAGAAGAGCTGCGCCGCCTCTCGCTCTCGCACCGCCTGTGACGCCGCGGAAAAAGCCGCGCATCCGGCCGCCAAAGCTCTCCCAAATGCTGCGGCCGTGCCCCCGGAATGTCCCTTTGGGGATGTTCCGGGGATGCCCTCCGCCGTCTTCTTTGTTCGACAAATACTCCCGCCGGAGGCATCCGCCCGGATCCCCCCCGCAAGGGGGGTGTCCGGGCTCAGGGACTCGACCGCGCGTCCGCGCGGTCACCGTTTGAGAGGCTAGATTATTCGGCCGCCCGTGGCGCCTCGGCTTCGCGCAGCCAGCCCCACATTCGCAGGGGCGTCAGCGGCATGTCCACGCGCTGCACGCCCGCCTCCCAGACCGCATCCAGCGCCGCGTTGGTCACCGCGGCCAGCGCGCCCACGGTCCCGGCCTCGCCACAGCCCTTCATGCCGATATCGTTGGCGGTCGACGGCACCAGTTCGGCATGGAACGGCATGAACGGGATGTCATCGGCGCGCGGCATGGCATAGTCCATGAACGATCCCGACAAAAGCTGCCCGTCCGCGTCATAGACCACATGCTCGGTGATCGCCTGCCCGATCCCCTGCGCCACGCCGCCATGCACCTGACCTTCGGCCAGCATCGGGTTCATCAGCAGCCCGAAATCATCCACCACGGTGTATTTCACGCATTGCGTGACACCGGTTTCGGGATCGACCTCGACCTCGGCGAAATGCGCGCCGTTGGGATAGGACCGGCCCGGTACGGTGTTCTCGCTCTCGGCCA
>CAYWND010000732.1:0-1617 GCA_964459085.1 uncultured Oceanibium sp.
GCAGTGCACGCATCCACCGGATCGGGGTTTTCGGACACCAGACCATAGCCCGGGTGGATCGCAGCCGCGCCGGCCATTCGGGCCACGCGGATGATCTCGGGGATCGAGAGATAGGCCGCCACCGGACCCATCCCCTCGCCGATGCGATAGGCCTCGTCCGCCTTGAAGCGGTGCAGTGACAGCTTGTCCTCTTCGGCAAAGACGGCGACGGTGCGCTTGCCCATCTCGTTGGCCGCGCGCATCACGCGAATGGCGATCTCGCCCCGGTTGGCGATCAGGATCTTGCTAAATTCGGTCATTGTCCCCGCCCGTCGGCTAGTATGATTGCGCAGATTCCTAGCGGATTATACCGCACCGCACAATCGAGCATTTCCCGCGGCCATGGGGACAGCGCGCCCACCGCTTTGCCGGCCCCGAAGGGGCGGGCAAAGCTTAAAGGTCTTGGCCGGGCGCACAGCGCCCGGTCTCCGCCTGATTGGATGATGGACTATTCCGCCGCGTCCTGGCTGTCGTCGACCTTGCCGCCCTTGGGCGGCGGGGTCCAGGCGCGGTCCTTGCGATCCTGATAGTCGCTGCGGATCCCCATCAGCGCGTCGTTCAGGCGCGCGTTGATCTCGCGGGCCTTGTCCGCATAGGCCTCGTTTTCGAAGACCGACAATTCGGGATCCCAGAGGCGCGCAAGTTCGGCCAGGTTCGCCCTATCCATCTTGACATAGCCCTGGGCGGCGCGGTGTGCCTCGTAGGGGTGGTGGCCGAGATTCAGCAGGGTATAGCGCGCCGCCCGCACAGACGCATCGAAGGTCTCGCGCACGATGTCGCGGGCTCCTGCCGCATAGAGCCGGTAGACATGCTCGCGGTCATAGGCACGGGCCACGACATGGACATGCGGGTGTTCCCGGGTCACGTATTCGACCATCGTGACCGCCTTGTCCCAGTCGTCCAGTGCCACGACCAGCACCTTGGCTTCTTTGATGCCTGCGGCCATCAGCAGCTCGGGCCGCGAGGGGTCCCCGAAATAGGCCTTGACCCCGAACCGGCGCAGGCCGGTGATCAGCTCGTTATGGCTGTCCAGAACAACCGTCTTGTGACCATTGGACAAGAGCATCCGGTTGACCACCTGACCAAAGCGGCCCAACCCCGCAATGATGACGGTGCCGCTGTCGTCGATCTCGTCCTCTTCCGGCGTCTCGGTATCGATCCGGCCTGCGAACACGCGTTCATAGACAATGAACAGGCCCGGTGTCAGCAGCATGGAAATGGCGATCACCAGCAGCAGGATGTCGCCCAGCGCGGGCGGGATCACGTCGTTCTGCGTGGTGAAACTGAGCAGGACGAACCCGAACTCGCCCGCCTGCGCCAGGCTGAGCGTGAACAGCCACCCCGCAGCCCCCCGCACCTTGAAGATCTTGGCCAGCACGAACAGCACCGCGGCCTTGATCGACATGATGCCAAGGGTCAGGCCGATCACCAGGGCGAAATCCCCGAACAGGATCTGGAAGTTGATGCCTGCGCCCACGGTGATGAAGAACAGGCCGAGCAACAGCCCCTTGAACGGCTCGATATCCGACTCCAGTTCGTGCCGGAACTCGCTGTTGGCCAGCACCACGCCGGCGAGGA
>CAYWND010000733.1:0-1617 GCA_964459085.1 uncultured Oceanibium sp.
CGTTGATGGCCAGGCCAAGGCCCGTCATCGGGATTGGGTCGACATGCACGACGGATTGGCCGGTTTTCCGGCCGAGATCGTCCAGGTCGTGCAGATAAGCAAACAGGTTTGCCGCAGCTTCGCGCAGATCCCCCGAGGGACTGAGGCTAAGACCCTTGCGGTCGCCAATGGGCCCGAATGCCAGCCAAAGGGCATCTGGATTTTGGACCCGATCTGGCTTGGCATCCAGCACAAGCGCCACGCCGGGGGCATAGTGCGATGCCAACTGGCCGGGGGCGGAGATTTCCGCAGCGTCGGCCGGTTTGGCCAGGCGTCGGCCCAAGGCCTCTTCGATCGCCTCGGTCGGCAGGCCGCCAGGACGCAGCAGGCTCGGCGTTTCGTCTGACAGACCGATGATCGTGGATTCCAATCCAACCGCGCACTCGCCGGCGTCCAGCACACCGGCGATCCGGCCCGATAGACCCTGCATTACGTGATCAGCCGACGTCGGGCTGATCCGGCCGGATGGATTTGCGGATGGCGCTGCCAGCGGCAAGCCAGCCGCGTTCAGCAGGGATCGCGCCACCGGGTGGGCGGGCACGCGGATCGCCAGGGATGGCAACCCGGCCGTTACCAGATCCGCGACAGGGGCGCCGGGGCGCAGTGGCAGGACCAGGGTCAACGGACCGGGCCAGAACGCATCGGCCAGCGCGCGGGCGGTGGGCGAGAGGATCGCGAGACGCTCGGCCGCGTCGGTCTCGGGGACGTGAACGATCAGCGGGTTAAAGCTGGGCCTGTCCTTGGCCGCATAGATCGCGGCGACAGCGGCCGGGTTCGTGGCGTCAGCGCCCAGCCCGTAGACCGTCTCGGTCGGGAAGGCGACGGTGTTCCCCGCCCGCAGCAATGCCGCCGCCGCCCGCAGGCCGCGAGGTGTGTTGCCCATACGGATGGTGTTCGTTTCGGTCATGCTGGCTGACGCTGGGTCTCACTTGTCGTGCCCCCGGGCAGGGGCTAGGTTGTCGGCCGACAATCGGCCTTACGCGATTATACCCGCGTGCCGCAAGGGAGACGACCATGACCTACCAGGCCCCGGTGCGGGAAATGCAGTTTCTTTTGGGATCGGTGCTGGGAACGTCGCGGCTGGCCGATACCGATCGGTTTGCCGAGGCGACCGAGGACATGGCCGAAGCCATCCTGACCGAGGCCGCGCGGCTGTCGGCCGAGGTGCTGGCGCCGATCAATCGCGCGGGCGACGAACATCCCGCACGTCTGGAAAACGGTGTTGTGCGCACCTCGCCCGGGTTTGCCGAGGCCTATTCCGCGATTGCCGAAGGCGGCTGGGTCGGGATCTCGGGCGATCCGGAACATGGCGGCATGGGTCTGCCGATGACACTGACGACCTGCGTGAACGAGATGCTGGCCTCGGGCTGCCTGAGCCTGTCGCTGAACCCGCTGATGACCCAGGGCCAGATCGAGGCGCTGGAGCATCATGCCAGCGACGAGATCAAGGCGCTGTATCTGCCCAAGCTGAATTCGGGAGTCTGGACCGGGACGATGAACCTGACCGAACCGCAGGCCGGGTCGGATGTCGGAGCGCTGAGGACCAAGGCGGAACCGAACGGGGACGGGACCTACGCG
>CAYWND010000734.1:0-1612 GCA_964459085.1 uncultured Oceanibium sp.
GTCAACAGAGAGAGCCCGATGAACGCCAGCAGCCCCATCGTCACCATCTTCGGCGGATCTGGATTCGTCGGCCGCTATATCGCCCGGCGCATGGCGCGCGCGGGATGGCGCGTCCGCGTCGCGGTGCGCCGCCCGAACGAGGCGCTGTTCGTGCGCACCTACGGGGTCGTGGGTCAGGTCGAACCGGTCCTGGCGAATATCCGCGACGACGCGTCCGTGGCCTCGGCGATTGCCGGGGCGCAGGCGGTTGTGAATGCGGTTGGCATCCTGTTCCCTGACGGCAAGAACACGTTCAATGCGGTTCAGGACGAAGGGGCGGAACGGGTCGCGCGGCTGGCGGCCGAGGCGGGAGTGACCAGGTTCGTGCATCTCTCGGCCATCGGGGCCGATGCCGACAGCGACAGCGCCTATGCCCGGACCAAGGCGCTGGGCGAGGCGCATGTGATGGCGCATCAGCCTGATGCAGTGATCCTGCGCCCGTCGATTGTTTTCGGGGTCGAGGATCAGTTCTTCAACCGGTTTGCCGCGATGGCCCGGATCTCGCCTGTGATCCCGGTGATCGGGCCGCAGACGCGGTTCCAGCCGGTGTTCGTCGACGATGTGGCCGCCGCGGCCGAGGCCGCACTGACCGGCGATGCGGCGCCGGGGGTCTACGAACTGGGCGGCCCGGATGTCGAGACCTTCCGCCAGTTGATGGAACGCATGCTGGCGGCCGTGCAGCGGCGGCGGCTGATTGTGGCCGTGCCGTTCCTTGTGGCACGTATCCAGGGCAACATCTTTGACGCACTGCAGTTCGTCACCGGCGGTCTGCTGACCCCGCCGATCACGCGCGATCAGGTCGAGCTCCTGGGTCGTGACAACGTGGTGGCGGGCGGGGCTCGCGGGCTGTCCGATCTGGGCGTGACCCCGACCGCGATGGCCAGCGAGTTGGAAGAGTATCTCTATCCCTTCCGCGCCTATGGACAGTACGCCCGGATCACCAGTTCGGCCCGCGACCTGAAGGGCTGACGCGGCGCCGATGTAGGATGGGTGTATTCACCCATCATCCGGCGTAGGCAATCCACAGCAGCACCGATCCCAGCACCAGTCTGTAGATCACGTAAGGCGTATAGCTGACGGTCCGAAGCAGTCGGATCATCAGGGCCAGGGCCGCGAGGCCTGCGGCAAAGGCCAGCACGGTTGCGATCAGCAGGTCCCGACCCAGCACCCAGTCTTCGGACGTGACCACGTCGGCGCCCAGCAGCACGCCGGATGCGGCGATGGTGGGGATCGACATCAGCATCGCCAGCCGCGCGCCTTCGACCCGGCCATAGCCCCGGTGCAGCGCGCCGGTGATCGCGGCCCCCGACCGCGAGGTGCCGGGGATCAGGGCCAGCGCCTGCCACAGGCCCATCACGGCCGCGTCCTTCAGGGTCCATTCCCGCGCCGTCTTGCCGGCGTTCGGGCGGCGGTCCATCCACCACAGCAGCAGGCCGAACCCGATCATCGCCCAGCCGATCACCGCCAGGGACCGCAGCGCCTCGGTCAACCCGGTCAGGTGCAGGATCGCGCCCAGGACCACCACCGGCACGGTGGCCACGATCAGGCACAGCGCAAGGTGCGTCTCGTAAGT
>CAYWND010000735.1:0-1611 GCA_964459085.1 uncultured Oceanibium sp.
TGGCCTGGGCCTGTGGCTCAAGCGGGCCGTCGGCCTTGTTGATGATGACCAGATCGGCCATCTCCATGATACCGCGCTTGACGCCCTGCAATTCGTCCCCGCCTGCGGGTGCCAGCAGCAGCAGGAAGATGTCCGTCATCTGCGAGACCAGCGTCTCGGACTGGCCGACCCCCACGGTTTCGACCAGGATCAGGTCAAAACCCGCGGCCTCGGCCAGGGCAATCACCTCGCGCGTGCGCCGCGCCACGCCGCCAAGTTGGGTCTGCGAGGGCGAGGGGCGAAAAAACGCGTTGGGGTGGCGCGATAGCTCCTCCATCCGGGTTTTGTCGCCCAGGATCGACCCGCCCGAGCGGGCCGACGAGGGGTCCACCGCCAGCACCGCCACCTTGGCCCCGGCCTGGGCCCGGTCCAGGCCAAACGCCTCGATAAACGTGGATTTGCCGACACCCGGTGTGCCCGACAGGCCCAGGCGCAGGGTGGGGCCACTGGGGCCGGGCAGCGAGGTCAAGAGCGCCCGAGCAATGTCCTGGTGATCGGGACGCTGGGATTCGACCAGCGTGATCGCCTTGGCCAGCGCCCGGCGCGACCCGGCGGCCAGTCCCTCACGAAGTGTTTCGGCATTCATCTGCAAAGTGATGGCCTTTTTGCCCCCTTGGCGTGGTCTGATGCGCCCGCCTGGCTTACATATCATTGGCAATAGGCCGGTCACGGCCGGGCTGCAAGGATGCAGAGCAGATGAAAAGACAGGCATTTGGGCTATTGCTGGGGCTTGGAGTGATGCTGGGTGCCGGTGGCGCGCAGGCCACCCAGGCCCAGAAATACGCGCTGACGCTGGCGGGGTTGCCGGTGGGCGAGTTGAGCATGGCGGTGAACGAGGAAGGCGACCGCTATACCGTGCGGGGCACCGTGCGGGGCGGCGGGCTGGCCAGCCTGGTGGTCGATTTCCACTATACCGGTCTGGCCAGCGGCTGGATCCGGGGCGCCACGGCGCTGAGGCCGATCCGGTACGAAGGCACGCGGCGGCTGCGCGGTGACGCGCGCACCACGACGATCCGCTACAACGGTGTTGCCCCGGCCGAGGTGCGCTGGGATCCCGGGCGGAACAAGCGCGACTATGACATCGATCCGGGCGCGCAAAAGAACACGTTGGACCCGGCCAGCGCCACCTATGCCCTGCTGAAGGACCGGCCGGTGGCCGAGACCTGCGCGCAGACCGTCGAGATCTTTGACGGGACGCGGCGGTCGCGGGTCGTGGTGGCCGCGCGTCAGGGCGATGACAAGGGGTTTCTGTGCCAGGGCGTCTATACCCGCATTGCCGGATTTCCGGCCGATGACATGGCCGAGCGGACCCGGTTTCCGTTCACGATGTACTACGAGGTACGCGACGGCGTGGCCCGGATGGTGCGGTTTCAGACCACGTCGATCGTGGGCAAAGTGGTGGCGCGCAGGCAGTAAAGCGGGTCGCGAAACCGGTTCCGTTTCCGGGGCTTAGTCCCTAGGGTCGCGGATGATGACTGGTCTTGACCCAAATCTCCCAATCCATGCCGTCCTGGGCGATGTCGTGCGCGCTGTCGAAAGCGCGGGCGGCGTGGTGCTGGAGGCCGCGCCGGG
>CAYWND010000736.1:0-1602 GCA_964459085.1 uncultured Oceanibium sp.
CGCATTCTTCCAGCTTGGCGCGCAGGTCGGCCATATCGTTGTGCCTCCAGATCTTCTTGGCGCATTTGGCGTGCCGGATGCCCTCGATCATCGAAGCATGGTTCAGGCTGTCGCTGAGGATCACGGCATTGGGCAACCGTGCGCCCAGGGTACTGAGGCTGGCCCAGTTCGAAACATAGCCCGAGGTGAACAGCAATGCTGCCTCTTTGCCATGCAGATCGGCCAACTCGCGCTCGAGCAGAACGTGATGGTGGTTGGTCCCCGAGATGTTGCGCGTTCCGCCAGCGCCAGCGCCGGATTTGTCTAACGTCTCGTGCATCACGCTTAGGACCGCCTCGTTCTGTCCCATGCACAGATAGTCGTTGGAACACCAAACAGTCACGTCGCGCATCACGTCGTCGCCGTGGTTCTGCGCGCGCGGGAACTGTCCCCGATAGCGCTCGAGGTCTGCGAACACCCGGTAATTTCCCTCTGCCTTCAGGGCATCAAGCTGTTCGTTAAATAGCGCGTCAAAGTCCATTTCTCAGACCTCTCTGGTGGGCCGTTCCGGCCGTTGTTATCTCATCTTCCTGACGGCTTGGCGAGGGCATCAACCAGCGCCACAAAGCCGCATCCTGCACGGGCAGGACCATCATCCAGTGTTCGAACACCGCCAACGCGGTGATTGCCGCCAACAGCGCATATCCCACATCCACGCCCGGCGGTGCCGCCAGTGCCCGTTCCGCAAAGCACACCGACGC
Source organism: uncultured Oceanibium sp. (assembly GCA_964459085.1). GTDB lineage: Bacteria > Pseudomonadota > Alphaproteobacteria > Rhodobacterales > Rhodobacteraceae > Halovulum. The sequence continues at coordinate 741 of CAYWND010000736.1, forward strand.
AACGGTCAGCAGCGTCACCGAAACCGGAAAGAACGCGTTCATGGGCGCCTTGCGGAAATGGCTGGTTAGATGCCGTACGGGGGTTGGCAGGAACTCGTCGTTGATATTCGGCACGCCGAAGTGAACGTTCAGCTTGGCGAAGATACGCGCGAAGAACAGGATCAGATAGGTCCACATCGCGATCAGGTTGCTCTCGCCCAATGACAACAGCGTGATCAGGATCGCGGTCGCGATCAGCGCCATTTCCGAATAGGCGATGGCACCCCAAGCGCGGATGAATCGCTCGAATCCCTTTGCGGTGGCGGGTGTGGGATGCGCGTTCGGGCCGGTCAGGATGCCGGCCAGAAACGCCATTTCGAACCAGCCCCAGACCAGCAGGGCCGAGGTAAAGCCGACGAACGCCCCCTTGACGGACGCGTCGTCCAGCGAGGCCATGATCCCCGCCGATCCCAGAACCAGGACCGGAATGGCCATGATGACCGACATCAGATAGCCATCCTTGCCCCGGCTTCCGGCGCGGCTGACGACATACAGGATCGCACCGGTGGAAAACCACCAGATGAAAACCGCATATGCCACCGCGCCCCAGATCATCAGTAGGCAGGCTGCAGGCGTGTGTCCGCCGGGACCTGGTTGCTGACCGCCGGTATTGTGTAAAGCGACAAGAACGCGGCGGCTGCGCGCGCGCTGCCGGCCATCCGGGCCGCGAATCCGCCAACGCCACCAGCCTTTCGCCCGCGATCAATCTGCGCATTCGCCGCCTGCAGGGCCTTCAGCCCTTTCATCCAGCGCGGGTGGTCAATGTCCAGCGTGATCGGGAAGACCTGCTTCGAGATCTCGGATGTCTTGCGGAAAGAGTGTA
>CAYWND010000737.1:0-1602 GCA_964459085.1 uncultured Oceanibium sp.
CGGATCATGCGCCGAGGTCTGGTCGGTCAGGATGTCGGGGGTGATGTTGCGTTCGATCAGTTCGGCCAGCACATCGGCGATGTTGCCGACCAGCCCGACCGAGAGTGCTGCGCCAGAGTCGCGGGCGGCCAGCACCCACTCCAGGGCTTCATCGAGATCGTGCGTCATCTTGTCGACGTAACGGGTCTTGATCCGCTTTTCGATCCGATCCGGGTCGATGTCGACCCCGAGGAAGGCGGCCCCGTTGAAGGTTGCCGCGAGGGGCTGGGCACCGCCCATGCCACCGAGCCCGCCGGTGACCACCAGCTTGCCAGCCAGCGTTCCACCGAAGTGCTGCACGGCACAGGCGGCGAATGTCTCGAAGGTACCCTGCAGAATGCCCTGCGTGCCGATGTAGATCCAGCTGCCGGCCGTCATCTGTCCGTACATGGTCAGGCCGAGTGCTTCGAGTCGACGGAACTCATCCCAGTCGGCCCAGTTGGGGACGAGCATCGAGTTGCTGATCAGGACGCGAGGCGCGTCCGGATGGGTCTTGATGACACCGACGGCGCGTCCGGACTGAACCAGCATGGTCTCGTCGTTTTCGAGGCGTTGCAGGGTGGCGACAATGCGGTCGAAGTCTTCCCTGGGGCGGGCGGCGCGCCCGGAGCCGCCGTAGACGATCAGTTGCTCGGGCAGTTCGGCCACGTCGGGGTCGAGGTTGTTCATCAGCATCCGCAGGGCGGCTTCCTGCTGCCAGCCCTTGCAGGTCAGTTGGTTGCCATGCGGAGCGCGGACGGTACGCGCGCCGGGAAGTGTGCCAGCCATCGTGCTCTCTCCTAAGCCGCTCGTCCGTGAAAACGGGCGCCGTTGATGGTTCCTATCGTAGCGAATGGGTGGGGAGACGGCCTAGAGGCTGGCGCAGACCATCAGCGAAAACAGACAGCCCGCGCAGCCGAGGGCGATCCCTGCCATGGCATAGCCCTCACCGTTGTAGCGGAGCGGATCGACTTTGACTTCCTTACGGGCCCCAAGTCCGATACCAATGGCGAAGACGCCAAAGAGGATGCCGATCGGAGGGGCACACAGGGAGAAGATGCCAAGGATCAGGCTGGCGAGCGCGCCAGGCGCGCGGCGAATGGGGAGACGCTTGGTCTGCCACCCTTCGTAGGCATCCATCCGCTGTCCGCAGTTGGGGCAATGCTTGGGCACCAGCGCGCGGCGATTGGGCACCGCGGCACCACAGCGAACACACTTGCGAACCTTTGCAGTCAAGCAGTTACCTCCGCAGTCGGAAGTCTACCAAGGCCGACCGCTGCCTGTGTCGTATAAATCGGATCCGGAACTGGAAACCTGAAGGCAACCGGGATCCGGGAGATCGGCCCGTTCCCGGATCGCTGCCGCTCCTTGACACGTCCCCGGGATTGGTTTCAAGTTGCCAGACGTCCATGTGTGGCGCGGGACCCAAACTGCATGTCGAACACCACGTACAGCATTGCCATCGGAGCCGATCACGGCGGGTTTGCCCTCAAGGAGCACCTGCGCGACTGGCTCCAGAAGCTTGGACACGACCTTACCGACTGCGGGACCCATTCGACCGATGCGGTCGATTATCCCGACATC
>CAYWND010000738.1:0-1592 GCA_964459085.1 uncultured Oceanibium sp.
CTATCCGATCACGCCCCCCTTGACCAGAGCCATTCGTATACGCGTCGAAAATTCGCCGGGGCGAAACAGGTGATCAGGCGGATATCGGCATGGGCAACGGGGTCAGACGGCAGCCGAAGATGTACAGAATCGAACAATCCCTGATTCACGGGTGGCAGGCGGCGGTCGGGTTGGTGCCTTGTCCGCCTTGATCAGGACCGCTCTGACTGCTCCAGTCAGGGCGGAATTTACCCCTTGGTCCTGCAGGTACGGGGCCGCCGTTGATCCCGATCTCCACGCCAAACGATCGGCGCGCCGCATGCGTATGATGCGCGGGCTTTTGCCGGTCTGGCTGCCACGAATTTCAGGCCGCCGCGGGACGATGCAGGATCCCTAGGCCACATACCCATAAAAGTCTTGCGCGTTGATACGGTCTCTGACTCACTGCTGAAAAAGAGCAGGAGCAAGACATGGCGCGTTTCGATCTGACGGATTTCGAGTGGTCTGTTATTGAGCCGTTGTTGCCGACAAAGGTGCGCGGGGTGCAGCGTCGGAACGACCGGCAGGTGCTTAACGGTATTTTCTGGCGGCTGCGCACAGGAGCGCCCTGGGCGGATATTCCGGCGCGTTATGGCCCGCATACGACCTGCGTGAACCGCTTCAACAGATGGCGTCGCGCGGGTCATTGGGAACGCATACTTGCAGCTATATCAGAGGCTTACGATGGCGATATCCAGATGATCGACAGCTCTTCGATCCGGGTGCACCAGCAGGCCGCAAACGGGTCGAAAAAGGGGGGCGATCCGATTGCATGGGTCGCTCGCGGGGTGGGCTGACCAGCAAGATACATGCTTTGACGGACGCTCTGGGGCGACCAATCCGGCTGATGCTGAGCGCAGGACAGGCCTACGATGGCCATGCCGCGATGGACCTGCTCGACGCTCTGCCAACCGGCTGCGAAGTGCTGGCCGACCGGGCCTACGATAGCAACGCAATCCGCGACATGATCGGGGCACAAGGCGCGATCGCTGTCATCCCCTCAATGCCACAGCGCAACCCTTCGATCCCTCATAACAAGGAACGCTACAGGGATCGAAACTGCGTCGAGCGTTTCTTCAACAAATTGAAGAACTTCCGCGCAGTTGCCACCCGCTACGACAAGCGCGACGACAACTTCCTCGCGTCTATCCAACTCGCTTCAATCCGCATCTGGTTGCGTAGTTATGAGTCGGTGGCCTAGGGTTGCTGTTCAGTCCAGTCGCGCCCCAATGCCCGAGGCGGGCGGGCCATGCGGCCAGAGAGCACCGATAAGGTGCGCAGAATGTGGCTGGTCGGTATTTTGCGGAAATGTTGTATGACAGATTCTTAACGACGGATTTTCTAATTAAAGCGAATATAAACAATATTTTATATTACTGTATTAATTTACTCCAGACGCATGAATGCCGGTGGTTTTGGCAAAGTTGCCCCGCCTGCATATCGCGAAAATCGCAATACGCGATCGCCGGATTTTCCAACTGATTTGTGCGGACGTTGGAAACACAGTTATCTCAAATTACAATAAAAACAAATATATATGGCGTGAACCTTATGTTTTCGCACCTCTCCAGCCA
>CAYWND010000739.1:0-1589 GCA_964459085.1 uncultured Oceanibium sp.
CCCGTGCCCGGGTAGCTCAGGGGTAGAGCAGCGGATTGAAAATCCGCGTGTCGGTGGTTCAAATCCGCCCCCGGGCACCATTTCACCCAGACTTCGAAACGGTTTCGGCGGGATAGTGCCGTTAACAAAGGTTAACGGGCGAGAGTTATCCACATCAATGCAGAAATGCAGTGCGTTGCACATGAAGGGAATTTCGTGTCAGCCCTTTATGTGGTCTGTGGATAAATCACGTTCACGCGCACCGAGCGTTTACCACAGCGTAAGAAAACCCTCATCGATCTGATTCAGTTTCGTGTAAAAGTCTCTGGAGCGGGGCGGCATAAGGGCCGGCCCAAAGACGGGACGCAAGGCATGTATCTTCCGAATTCGCTCGGCCAATTCTACGACATCCTCAGCGATCTTCAGCATTATTCCGAGATCGAGGGGCTGCCCGACCTTGCCGAAACGCTTGCCGATGCAAAGGTCCAGCTGGCCGAGGCCCAAATGCAGATCGGTCGGATCCCCTGCCCGCCCCGCGCGGTGGCCGAGGATCCACCAACCGGATAGATACTCAAGCCTCTGACAGCGTATCAGGGCGCCCAGCCCCACGGGCGCGCATAGCGACCCAGGATTGCTTGGACGTCCTCTTCGGACACACCTTCGTCGCCGCGTCTGACATGAGCAACAAGCCCACGCTTCTTGTCCTCGGACACTTCCACCACCTCGGCGTCGATGCCCTTTTCTTTCAAGGCAGCGTTGTAGATCCGCAGGATCGCCATCTTGCGCAATTCAGGCTTGAAGACTTTTCCAACGGCGGTTTTTGGCAACTCGGGCAGGATCTCCAGATGTCTGGGGTGCGCGGCGCGTTCGCCGACATTTTCGTGCGCATGGGCCAGCAACTCGGCCTCGGTCGCGGTGCCACCGTCGACCAACTCCACATAGACCGCTGGCAACTCGCCCGAATGGGCATCGGGCTGGCCGATCGCCCCGGCAAAAGCCACATCGGGATGCACCATCATCGCCTCTTCGATCAAGGCCGGGTCGATGTTGTGACCGCCCCGTATGATCAGATCCTTGGCACGGCCGGTGATCCACAGATACCCATCGGCATCGATCCGCCCCAGATCGCCGGTCCGCAGATGCGTGCCTTCGGCAAACAGGCCGACATTCTTGTCCGGTTCGGTATAGGTGTGCCCAACCACCACGCCGGGATTGGCCACACAAATCTCGCCTACCTCGTCCTGGCCGCATTCGCGCACGACATTGCCCGCCTCGTCGCACATCAGGATACGCACATCCGTATACGGAAACGGCAGCCCGACCGAGCCGATCTTGCGTTCGCCATGAGGCGGGTTGATGGACACCAGGCAGGTTGCCTCGGTCATTCCGTAACCTTCCAGGATCTTGACGTCGGTCGCATCCTCGAACTTGCGAAACAGTTCGATCGGCAACGGCGCGGACCCGCAAAGCGCGTATTGCAGGGTCGAGACATCCGCATCGACCCGGCGCTGCATCAGTGCTGCCGCCGCCGTCGGGACCATGATCATGAAGGTCACGCCATAGCGTTCGATCAGCTTCCAGAAATTGTCAAACACCCCGTCACCGCGATA
>CAYWND010000740.1:0-1584 GCA_964459085.1 uncultured Oceanibium sp.
GTCTATGTCGTGCCGCTGATGGAAAGCCTGACCCTGCCGGGCGATGTTTCGGCGGTTGCAAACGCCAAAAGCTCCACAGGGCGGTTGGACCTCTTTACCCGCCTGATCACCGATCGCGGGACCGAGTTCGACCGCATAGACCCGGGCTATCACGGACCGCTCTATGCGGAAATCTCGCCGCGCTCGTTCTCGGTGCTGGCCCGGCCAGGCCTTCGGCTGAACCAGCTCAGGCTGCGCCGCGGTGGTGCGACGATCCCCGACGACGCGCTGCGCGCCCTGCACGATCAGGTCCGGCTGGTTGACGGACCCGCACATATCGATGGCGGGCTGGGGTTTTCGGTCGATCTTCGGCGCGGTGACGAGGGCCTGGTGGGATACCGCGCCAAACCGCATACGGGCCTGATCGATCTGGACCGGATCGGCCACTATGCGATCTCGGACTATTGGGAAGAGGTCCGCACCGACACCGGGCGGATCATTCTCGACCCCGGAGCTTTCTATATCCTGGTCAGCCGTGAGGCGGTGCATGTGCCCCCCGATTGCGCCGCCGAGATGGCCCCCTATCTTGCCATGGTGGGCGAGTTCCGTGTGCACTATGCCGGGTTTTTCGACCCCGGCTTCGGCCACGCGCCAGCCGGCGGTGGCGGCTCGCGCGGGGTGCTCGAGGTGCGTTGCCACGAGGCGCCCTTTGCCCTCGAACACGGGCAGATCGTGGGCCGACTGGTCTATGAGAAGATGGCCGAGACGCCGGATACGCTCTATGGCGCGGATCTGAAGTCGAACTATCAGGGCCAGGGCCTGAAACTGTCCAAGCACTTCAAGACCGGCTAGGCCGAACTGCCGATTGCTGCCTTGCGCTCCGAGATATTTGCGGAAACCGCAAGCGGCCCTTTAGACTTCGCAAAGAGCCTTCTTTCTGTTCAAAATACTCCTGCGGCCGTTGGGGGACGCGGTCCCCTGACCCGTCAGGATCAGCGTTGGGAGATATCCTCTTCCTCGGGTGGGGGTGGCGCGAACATGTCGTCCTGATCCGCATCCTCGTCGCCATCCTCGGCCTCATCCAGTTTCGCGCCGGGCGGTGGACGATTGTCCAGAAGGCCCGCATCGCGCAATTCCTTGATGCCGGGCAGGTCACGGGCGCTGGCCAGACCGAAATGGTCCAGGAAGGTCTGGGTGACGACAAAGGTTACGGGCCGCCCCGGGGTCATGCGGCGGCGTCCCAGCTTGATCCATTCCAGTTCCAGCAGCAGGTCGATCGTGCCGCGGCTGACGCTGACCCCGCGGATCTCCTCGATCTCGGACCGGGTCACAGGTTGATGATAGGCGATGATCGCCAGCGTCTCGATCCCCGCCCGGCTGAGCTTGCGGGTCTCGACCGTTTCGCGCGACATCAGGAACCCAAGGTCGGGCGCGGTTCGAAAGGCCCAGGCATCGCCGATCTTCTGCAGGCGCACGCCGCGCCCTTCGTAGCGACGGGCCAGCAGGGCAACGGCCTCGCCCGGCTCGGACCCGTGCGGCATCCGCTCCGCCATCTGCTTGACGGTCAGTGGACGCGCTGCTGCAAACAGGATCGCCTCGACCATG
>CAYWND010000741.1:0-1582 GCA_964459085.1 uncultured Oceanibium sp.
TCGACTAAGCTCGCCACCGAGACCCTGGATGATGTTCGCGACCAGGGCATCGGCCTGGTCAATGTCGGTGGCGATCGCCACATTATCGCAGCAAACATCAAAGCGGCCGAGGCCTTCTCAAAGAAGGACGCAGAAGCATTGGGCGAGAAGGGTGGTTATACCATCAACCAGACATTTCGCTCACGTGTCGAAACAACCGCCGGCACGCTACTGTCCAGTGCCACCCCGGCACAAATCATGGATCGCCGCGCCAAGGCGATGGACCGCGCCGGCGCTGCACCGGCAACGCCCGCGAACGGCTAAAACGATCGCCCTCGACTCCACCGCAACTCTCTTGTTGGAGCAAGGCTCCGACGCAGCACACAAAACCTGCTGCGTCGGATGCGACCTTCGTCCCCTTCAGGGGAGTAAGGCAGATACAGGGGAAATAATTCTGGCGGTTTTCACGCAACCTAGAGAGTGATCAAGCTCCGAGAGCAATAGCATTCGATGCACTCCCAAGCTCCAACGGAAGCCGCATACCGCAACTGTCGCATACGACTTGGGTGCGACCACCGTATCTGGCGGTCAATTCCTCCAGTTCCGCTTCAGAAATACCAAGAACTCTTTCAAGTCTCAGAAGCTTTTCCCGCCGCACCCACCCCGGGTGGACACAGGCTCCGAAAGGCAGGTGATAACAAGGTCATTACAATATCTATCAAGGAAAAGCGTTCCCATTTCGTTCCGTCTCTGCTACCTCAAAAGAGGTATGCAGACGATTCGGATCGACCCTCGAGCGCAAAACGCCTCGGCGAAGGTTCCGTTTTTATTACGACAACTTTCACTACTGATGGATTGCCTATTTGACCCTCATTCGTCACATCGAAATTGAGAATTTTCGTTCGATACGTCGGTTCAAATGGTTCCCGGCGACAGGCATCAACTGTCTTGTTGGTCCCGGCGACAGCGGCAAGTCTACGGTACTTGATGCGATCGATTTATGCCTTGGCGCTCGCCGAAATTTTGCTGCAACGGATTCTGATTTTTATCAACTCGATCCCGACAAACCGGTCCGCATTCGCATTACCCTAGGCGAGCTCGATCCAGCCTTGATGGGCCTTGAGGCTTACGGCGTTTATCTGCGTGGCTTGGATCTTGCGGCCAAAACATTCCATGACGAGCCGGGAGCCGGACTTGAATCCGTCCTGACGCTACAGCTTCTCATCGAGTCCGATCTTGAGCCACAATGGACCCTATGGTCCAAGCGAGCGGAGGAGCAAGGAGAGTCCCGCAACATTCGCTGGTCGGATCGACTGACACTCGCTCCTACACGCTTAGGAGCACTTGCCGACAATAATTTGAGCTGGCGACGAGGCTCATTCCTCAACCGGGTTTCCGATGACAAGATCGTAGCAGCCTCTGCACTCGCCCAAGCAGCCCGCGATGCACGTGAAAGTTTCGGCGACGAGCTGAACGAACAGCTTGAGGATACGCTGACCCTTGTCGATGAGACGGCGAACCAATTGGGGATCACGAGTAGCGTAGAAACGCAGGCATTACTTGATGCCTATTCCATATCCTTCTCCGGTGGGGCCATATCGCT
>CAYWND010000742.1:0-1572 GCA_964459085.1 uncultured Oceanibium sp.
CACCCGGGCGACAGTGGCCGCACCACTGGCCGAGACCGCTATTGCATCCGCAATCCAGCCGGTGCCATCGAACACCCGCTCGGCCGCTTCCGCCTCTACCCACAGCCGCCAACCGGCTTTCGGCGTCAGATAGATCCATCCGCCATTGGCAAAGACAGCCAACGCGCCCTCCTGTCCGGCCCAGTCGCCGGTCGCGCCCGTGGGCACCAGATAGGCCGCGCCCTCGATCGGGCCTCCGGGCGGGTCAGTGACATCCGCTGCCACCGCGCGCAACTGCGCGCCTGCGTCCAGACGCACCAGCGCTTCGTTCACCGTCACATGTTTTTGTGCCTGCGCCGCTTCGATCAGCGGCAGGTCGAATTGGGGTGTACTAGCCATTGAACTCCATCCTTGCCTGCGCACCCGGCCCGTAAAGGTCGGAAACCTGCGCGATCCTGATATCCAGCGTGCCGCCGACCCCATCAGCCGCCTGCGCCACCGTCGTGTAGTCAAAAATTGGCGCGCCAACCGTCTCGGTGCGCCGCAGCGTGCCGCCACTGCGGATTTCGATGACATATGCCTCCGAGGTCTCGCCCAGCGGCACCTCGGCCACATCCCAGCGATCCCCGCCAATCCGCGAGCGCCGCACCCAACTCATGCGGATGTCTCCGCTTCCCAGCCGTTCCGCCATCGGGTGCGCAGGCGCATAGGGCCGCAACCCCACGCCCATCGCCACCTCGGTCAGGCTGGCATATGACGGGTCGTCATAGGGCTTCGCAGCCGGACCCACGCGATAGGTTCTGGGCAGCCCCAACTCGGCAATCCCGAACTCGATCTGCCCCGGCGCCCCGTCCAGCAGCACGAAATCCGCGCCCGTTGCCCAGACCGGCGGCATGACCGCCTCGGTCCCGGCCTGTCCGCGCAGCAGATGGCCAATGCGCCAGGTATCCTGGGCGATCAACTCGGCATCCCGGAACTGGATCACCTCCCAGTCGCCGCTGCCCGACCGGATCGCCGCCGCGTTCGCGCCGTTCAGTACGTCCGCCTCGGATCGGCCTTGCAATGCGCCGGTGGTGATGCGCAGATCCACGCTCTGCCGCGCCCATCTGGCCGGATCGGCCGCCGCCAGATCGGTTAGTGTCTCGCCCACGATCGCGCTCTTGCTCAGTGACCCGACCAGCCGGAAATCGTAATCCGTGGGCGAGCAAAAGACCGAGATCTCGCCCGGCCAGGGCTCCCGCGTCGCCGCCACATGCGGCGCATGCGGCACCTCGTTGCCGGTCAGTAGCGGCAGGTCCATGAAAGCGACATAAGGCGCACCCGCACCGGGCCGTGCCCCGCGCACCGTCAATTCTGGTACCAGGGGCGCTGCCTCGACCGCCGCACGGGCCACGCGCGTGGCCTCGATCTGACGAAAAGTGGTCTCGGTGACCCGATCGATCCGGAACGCAACGTCGCGCCCGTCCAGCGGCACCGTCACCAGATCACCCGGTCCCGGGGCCGCGTCGCCCAACGCCAGACCAAAGGTGATCTGATCGCGCGAGGTCGCCGCCTCGACCCACAGCCGCCTTGCGACCGCCTCGGCCTCGGCCT
>CAYWND010000743.1:0-1571 GCA_964459085.1 uncultured Oceanibium sp.
GCATGAAATGTGTTCAACCGCACCGCGAGAATGACCTTTTGGCCGCCCTTCATGTCTGTCGTGCCGGCGGTCAGAGCGTCCTTCATGATTGTCTTGACCTGCTCCTTGCGGTCGCCCAGCGGGTCTTCTCGCCAGACGATATCGGCTTGTGGAACATAAACGTCGGCTTCGGACACGACGAGGTAGTTCGGAACATCCACCGCGATGGATGAAACCTCGTAACGCGGGACGCTGGCTGCGGTGAAGGCCGCCTCGGTGATCTCGTCGGGGGCGATGGTGGTGGTGCTCTGTTCAGCGGTGCGGAGCGCGGGTGCCTCGTTGAGGCTGGCTTGGCTGGCGGGGTCCGTGGCAACACAGGCTGCGGTGGAAAAAGCGAGGCCGGCAACGGCCAGGATACGTGCAAACTTGAACATCGGTGTCCCTCCTTTTGGTGTGGAGACATTGATTTGATGATGCCGGTTTGCCGACCGAATAGGGCCGATTTGAGGTAAATTGCGTTGGATTCCGGGGTATCTTTGTGGAAATTCCCTTTCCCGCGCAGCTGGAGTCAGTGCAGGAATCGGAAAATTATTTTTGGAATTCAGTGGATTAAAGGAATTTTCTTCGGTGCCGAATTTGCGCCATAATTGAATCTGTTCGGGCGGGCAATCTCATTGACCGGGCCGAAGACACTTCGCCCTGCCCCCGTAGCTTGCTCCTCAGAAGTGGCCCGGCAGTGTGTCGTGCGCGGCCGCATTGCAGAGCCATTTGTAGACGAACTCGCCCACAGACCGAAAGCAAACGAGGTCCAGCGTTTCCGCGTCAGACAGCCAGAAAGCGACGGCCACCTGCCCGAGGCGGGTCCGTCGGATCTCACCCACTGGCAGGGCGTCGGGTGCCATGTTGGCAGGCGTGCCCTTGGCGATCACCTCGCGCACCCCTGCCCCGGTCAGGCGGAACTGGGCGCGCGCATCAGAAACGTTGACGGCGAGGTAATGTTCCCCCGTCAGCACCTTGTCGAGTTTCGCGACCACTGCATCGGAATCGGCATAGTCGCAAAACAGCATCAGCTCGTCCGGAGACATCCAGGCAACGCCACCCTTTGCACCCGTGCTGATCCGCCGCGCGGCGGGCACCACCAGCCCGACCGCAGATTTGACCGCTTTGGCGAGCTTGTCCGACCCGAGGTCGCCGCGCAGGGTTACCATGCCCTGAACGCCGGCATCCATCACGGTCACGGCACCCTCAAAGCTGGCACCCTTCATCACGCTGACTGCCTCAGACATTCTGCCGTTCTCCGTCCTTGTCGAGGAACACCGGGTCCACGATCTTTGCGTTGATCGGCTCGCCGCCGGGATTGGTGAACGTAATGATCTCGCCCATCCGGTCAGGACCATGTTCGACCAGGCCCATCGCGATGGACCGTTGCAGGGTCGGCGACCAGTAGGTCGAAGTGACCCGCCCGATCATGTTTTTTACGCCATTGGGCCGTGTCCTGCCATCGACCGCATAAGCACCGTCGGGGATCACGATTGTCGGGTCGGTCGTCTCCAGCCCCACCAGCTTCCAACGGTTTGGATCGGTCAGGTGAG
>CAYWND010000744.1:0-1571 GCA_964459085.1 uncultured Oceanibium sp.
TCGAGCAAGATAATGCATGCGTCTTGTACCGTGTCCTCGGCCACATCAAGCGGTATGTACCTGTAACATGATTGGACATGGCGAAGCAGCGGTTTTCGGATCTGTTCGAGCTCTTCTTCAAGTGGGTTGGTATCTGCCATGTCACACCTCGATGAATGGGGGCTCCAAAACCGCGGCCGTCGTTGTCCCAACGGGCTGGTTGAGATGGCCACGGGAACGGCCGGCGATAACGCTTCACCGACAGGTTCGCTGGATTGCATCCAGTCACTGAAGAAGCCTTGCCTCTTCATCACTAAAGTGGAGATATGGCGGTGAATTTTGCGTCGTAGGACGTATTTGGAGGGGATTTAAAAGAAAGCGCGAGCAATTGCAGGACCATGCCCTCAATTGCACGCTTGATCGAAGCAATTGTCAGTTAATGACTGTAGACGGCCTACGCCATCGCTCTTTTCTTATAGCACGGTAATGATCGCAGGCCTTACCGGGAAGGCATGAGATGCCAAGCCCCATGGAATAGTTTCTCGGTCTGCCACTCATCCGCGGGAACCGCCACCGTGCTGCCATCACTCCATGCGACATGGCCCATCCGGAACTGCCCCCCGGGTTCGCTGCTGCCATCGCCGTGACTCGTTGAAGGAATCACCTTGCCCCCCTTGACCACCCAACTGAAGTTTCTGCCTTGATGGCCCGACCCCGTGCCTAACTTACCAAAGCGTGTAAGGTCCATCATCAGAGGAACATTACTTGGATATTGATCGGCGTGATCCAGAGGATCATTTGCGGTCTTTCCGGTCAGTTCCAGAGCGAATTCATTGCGGCCAGCAAAGACGGTATAGCCGATCGGCAGGTGCTGCTGAGAACCCGCCCAATCATTGATCCAATAGTCGAATAGATAATCAGCCAGGTGTGGCGGGTAGAGCTGGCCGAGCCGGAAACCCGACAGATCGCCGGCAAGCGGCATGGACAGGCTCGGATTGTCCATCTGCTTCCACTTCGCCCGTTCACCGACCCAGCCGTGGTGCAGCCAGTGTGGGTGGACCTTCTTCTTTGGTGGAATCGATTCGATGCCGGGTGATGCCCCGAGATGTGGGTACCCATCCTTTCCCTGATCCATCGCGGTGAATACGGTCGCGAAACTCCTGACCTGCGTCATGCACTCTGTCTCCATAGCATTCTGCCGCGCAGCACCAACAATGGGCAGCATTAAGGCGATGAGCAGGCCGAGGATCGAGACCACAACCAGCAACTCGATCAGGGTAAAGGCGAGGCGATCTCGCATGGTATTACTCCTTAGACCCAACGAACAGATGGCGTTACTGGGGCTGCTTGACCGGGGCCGTCCGATCCATAATGCTTCGCACCAAATCTGTATCGATTTCACCCGCATAGAGGCAAGCCCCGGCGATCTCGCCATGGAAAGGCAGCCAAGTCGGAGGAGGTTGGCCTGGTTCTCCGGCCTCGCCTCCGATGATGAGCGGCCGCGTTGGGCGGTGTTGGGGGGCGAATGTGAGTTCGGCAAGTGTGACCGGGGTTTTGCGGCTCGGGGTCAACAACTGCTGGTGACCATTGAC
>CAYWND010000745.1:0-1569 GCA_964459085.1 uncultured Oceanibium sp.
GCGGAGCCGCCAGATCGAGGTGCGGGCGTTCGAAAAGCTGCAAAAGGCGATGCAGGCGGCCGCGCGCGAACAGCGGGTGGGCACCATCGACGCCTGATCTTACTGAGATGAGACAGAACGCCCCGGTCCCGCGCCGGGGCGTTTTTTGTTGGTCTGTGCGGGATCACTGGTCCGGGTCATCGGCTGGGCGAGAGTTCTCGGGGGCTGCATAGCGCTGCCGCTCGGCCGTCATGGCGGCCTGCCAGTCGGCGCGAAGGTGGTCCATGCGCCGCGGAATGGGATCGTCGAGCACTTGGGCCTCCGCGATCCGCTCGGTCCGGAAATAGCGAAAGCCTGTGCGCAGTTCGCACCATGCCGCAATGATCCGCCCATGGTCGCGATAGCCGACCAGAATGGGCCAGACAACGCGGTCGGTGGTGTTGCCCTCGGCATCCAGATAGGTCAGCCGGATCTTTTTGCGGCGCCGGATGGCCGCGCGAATCTGGTCGGCCCCCAGCACCTCGGGCGGGGGCGAGACGGGCGCGACGCTGGTGCTGGGGTCGACGAAGGTGGTTTGCAGGGTGGTGGGCGCGACGGTCTCGATCTTGGCGATCAGGCTTTGGGCCGCGCGGGCCAGTTCGGGTTCGGCCCGGGTGCGGACCCATTGGGCGCCCAGGATTGCGGCCTCGACCTCGCTTGCGGTCAGCATCAGCGGCGGCATGTGAAACCCGGCATCCAGGACATACCCAACACCGGCCTCGCCCCGGATAGGAACGCGCTGGGCCATCAGGGCGGCCATGTCGCGATAGACGGTGCGGGTCGAGACCTCGAGCTCGGCGGAGATTGTCGCCGCCGATACCGGACCGCGGGCCCGCCGGAGCACTTCGATCAGTTCGAACAATCTGTCGCCGCGTCGCATCACATCCCCCTTGCGGTGGGGTCATAGCCCTACTGACACCATGCTGACAACACGGTGTCAGCATGGTGTCGCTAGGGTTGGCCTGACATCACGCAAACACAGGAGGGCATGATGACGATCAACGGAATATGGGGCGGATGGGGCCGATCCGCGGGAAGGGTACGGACGTTTGCGGCTGCGGGCCTGATGGGATTGGGGGGACCTGCATTGCCCCAAGCGGCCGCCGCCGACGCGGACCTTCGGGCCATGGGTGCCTATATTGCGATCGAGGATATGCAGCGGTCAGTGACGTTCTATGGGGCCCTGTTCGACCGCGCGCCGGTGATCGCGCTGGAGGATTTTGTGGCCTTTGACATCGCAGGCGGGTGGTTTGCCCTGGCGCGGCGCAGCCGATACGCGCCGGACGCAAAACCGGGCACTGGCGCGGTTCCCTATATCCAGTCGGGTGATCTGGAGGCTTTGGCGGACAGGGTTGCGACCGCCACAGGCGGCGAGGTGCCGCTCATCCTGGACGAGCCAGTCATCCGGGTGATGAAGATCCGCGATCCTGACGGACATCTGGTCGAGTTTTTCACGCTGATGGGTCCGTAGAAGTCGGGGGTCGCGAAGGGGCGGGCGCCGTTCTGATTAGGTGTCGCGCACCTCGTGCACCTCGATCACGTTGCCGTCGG
>CAYWND010000746.1:0-1568 GCA_964459085.1 uncultured Oceanibium sp.
GGCTTCATGTCAGGCCAAGGCAGGATTGCCCGCCCAAAAGCTGACACCTGCGCAGCGCACCATCCCCTCCCAGCCCTTGAAAAGTCAGGCAGCCTTGGCGTGCTTGTGGGCCTCGCGAAGCTCAGCAAAGGCGAGGATCGTCAAGGTCGGCACAAAACCGTCGAGCTGATCGGTCACATCGATCAACTCGAGGCCCTGAGCCAACCCCTTCCAGCCAAACATCGCGAAGGCGATGGCGGTCATGACCACGTCGAACCCGGTGCCAAAACCTGGGATGCGTCCGACGAAGAAGTCGGCGATATCCAGCACAATGGCAACAGCCAGCTTGACCTGGGCGGAGCGGATGGATTTGGCCATTAGTGGGCCTCCAGAAAAGCGCGCGTCGCGCTTATGAAATCGTCAAACCGGTCGTGATGCAACCAGTGGCCTGCATCTTCGAACTCGAGCAGTTGTGCATTCTGGAACGCCTGCAGGCGCCCGTCCTCGCCGGGGCTTTGGGCCCAGCTGGTCTTTCCATACATCAAGAGCACAGGCTGCGTGATCGACCCAAAGATCGGCGCATACTCCGAAGGAGGCATTGGCCGCACGGGCATGAAGCCGAGGAGCGGGTCATGCTTCCACCGAAAACCGCCCTCCTCTTCGACCAAAGCATGCCGGGCGAGATGTTCCGCCTGCGCTGGATCAAGCTGTTTATGAAGAGCGGCAAGCCTCGAAATGCCCTCCTCTACGGTCCTGAAGCGGCGTGGCGCGCGGGCGAGGACCTGCAGGCGGCGCCCTATAGCCTCCTGCATTCTGGTAGCAGCGCTTTTCTCTGTGAGCTGATCGTAGCTCTTCTGACTGAAGCCCAGCCCTTCGATCGAAATGACGCTGCGGACGCGGTCTGGCTGCGCGGCCGCGAAATTGAGCGCGATGTTGCCGCCGAGGGAGTGGCCTATAATCCGTAGGGGTTCTTTATGTCCTCTTTGGGCCAGCTCTTCGACCAAGAACGCAAGGTCAGCGACCATATCGAGGCTGTCGTAGCCGCCGCCGGAGGGCCAGTCGCTGTCGCCATGACCGCGGAGGTCCGGCACCACGAGGCAATAGTCATCGATCAGTGCAGCGACGGTCCAGTCCCAGCTGCGGCCGTGGTCTTTACCGCCATGCTGGAGAAGCACCATCGGTTTGGTCTGGTCGCCCCAGATCCTGAGGCGCAGCCGGAAACCCCGGATGGAGATAAACTCCTCCGACAACTGCGAGAGATCTGGAAGCGGCGGCATCAGAACCCGCCGGGCAGCTCGCTTGCTCTGTCCTGATCAAGGTAGCGCGCCGAGGTGGGCTTGAGATTGTCATCAAGCTCGATCAACAGCGGGTTGCCTGTTGGAATCTCAACTTGCGTGATGTCGTCATCGCTGACGCTGAACAGCAGTTTCACCAGTGCACGGAGGGAATTTCCGTGCGCCGCGATGATGAAGCTTTGGCCCTGGCGCACCGCAGGTGCGATGGCTTCGTTCCAGTAGGGCTCAACCCTGTCGAGGCAGAGCTTGAGGCTCTCCGTCTTCGGAACATCAATTCCGCGATAGCGCCGGTCG
>CAYWND010000747.1:0-1563 GCA_964459085.1 uncultured Oceanibium sp.
GGCTCGGGCTCGAGGAGGCCGTCCAGATCACGACGGACGTGGCCGATGCGCTGGGCCTTGACGACACCCAGGGTGCGCTGGTCACAGACGTGCCGGACGGTCCGGCGATGGACGGTGGTATCGTAGCGGGCGACGTGATCCTCAGCTTTGACGGCCAGGACATCGCCGATACGCGCGAGCTTGTGCGCATGGTCGGGGAATCGGATGTCGGCAAGACCGTTCGCGTTGTCATCTTCCGCGAAGGCGGCACTCAGACGCTGAAGATCGTGCTGGGCCGCCGTGAAGAGGCCGAGGCCGGTTTTGTCCCTGGTTCGGACGAAGACGATGTGCCGCCCGAACTGGAGGTTCTGGGACTGACACTGCTGCCGCTGACCGACGAGACGCGCGAAGATCTGGAGCTGGACGCGACGGTCTCGGGGGTTGCCGTTGGCAATGTCGACGAATCTTCGGAAGCCTTTGAAAAGGGGATCCGTCCGGGAGATGTCATCAGCGAGATCGCGCAACAGCCCGTCAGCACCCCGCAGGATGTCGCTGACCGGTTCGAGGCCGCGCGCGAGGCTGGGCGCAAGTCGGTCCTGTTGCTGGTGCGACGGGACGGACAACCGCGCTTTGTGGCCCTTACCCCCTGAACCTGGACGAACACCTGACCGCCCCGGCATTCCCACCCTTGGCGCGGGGGCCCGGGCGGGCTATGTGTGCGCGAAGCGGTTTGGCGCGGCGCAGCAAGAGGCAGAAATGGCGAAGATAACCTACATTGAACACAATGGCACCGAGCATGTCGTTGACGTGGCCAACGGCCTGTCCGTCATGGAAGGCGCGCGTGACAACAACATCCCTGGGATCGAGGCCGATTGCGGCGGCGCCTGTGCCTGTTCCACCTGCCATGTCTATGTTCATCCCGACTGGGTCGCGAAGCTGCCCGAGAAGGAAGCGATGGAAGAGGACATGCTGGATTTTGCCTGGGAACCCGATCCGGATCGCTCGCGCCTGACCTGTCAGTTGAAGGTCTCGGACGCGCTTGACGGCCTTGTGGTCCAGATGCCCGAGAAACAGATCTGATGCGGCTGGCGGTCATTGCGTCCACACTTGCAATTGTGGGCGCGCTGGCTGCCGCTTCGGATACGCAGGCGCGCGCGGTCAGTTGCGCCCAAAGCAGCGATGGCGTCACCGAACAGGTATGTCTGGCAACGCCCACGCCTGATGCTGTGCCCTATGGGCACGGCGTTTTGGGTGACACTCCGGAATGGACCCGGTTGGAGGTCGAGTACCGCGCATCTGGCGATCAGTCGCGGCGGACGGTTGCAGTCGAGTTGGACAACGCGATTTTCGAGGACCTGGCGCCCAGGCTTGCGGATCTGGACCGGGATGGCGTGAACGAGATCATCGTGGTCCGGGCCGCGCGCGGCGAGGGCGCACGGCTGGAGGTCTATGGCGTGCTGCCCCAGCCCCGTCTGATCACAGCAACGCCCCCGATCGGGCGGTCGTTTCGGTGGCTGGCCCCGGTCGGAGTTGCGGATTTCGATGGCAATGGTCAGATCGACATTGCCTATGTCGAAACCCCAC
>CAYWND010000748.1:0-1560 GCA_964459085.1 uncultured Oceanibium sp.
CCCCTACAACAACATCGTGCGCACAGCCTACGAGGCACTGGCTGCGGCGCTTGGGGGGACGCAATCGCTGCACACCAACAGTTTCGACGAGGCGATCGGGCTGCCGACCGAGTTTTCGGCCCGGATCGCCCGCAATACGCAGCTGATCCTGCAGAACGAAACCGGGGTCACCTCGGTCGTCGATCCTCTGGCCGGATCCTATTATGTCGAGACGCTGACCGATCAGCTGGCCACCGAGGCGTGGAAGCTGATCGACGAGGTCGAGGCGGTGGGCGGCATGACCAAGGCGGTCGCCAGCGGTCTGCCGAAACTCAGGATCGAAGAGGCCGCTGCCAGGCGCCAGGCCGCTGTTGATCGCGGCGATGAAGTCATCGTTGGCGCCAACAAGTTCCAGCTGGAGCGCGAAGAGCCGATCGACATCCTGGACATCGACAATGCGGTGGTGCGCGAGGCACAGGTCGCGCGGCTGTACCGCATCCGGCAAAGCCGTGATGCCGCGGCCTGCGACGGCGCCCTTGCGGCGCTCGAGCAGGCCGCGCGCTCGGGCGAGGGGAACCTTCTGGGGCTTGCGGTTGAGGCTGCGCGCCATCGTGCATCGGTAGGAGAGATATCCATGGCCATGGAAAAGGCATTCGGCCGCCACCGCGCCGAAGTGAAGACACTGGCGGGGGTCTATGGTGCTGCCTACGAGGGCGACGAGGGCTTTGCGCAGATCCAGCGCGACGTCGAAGACTTCGCCCGGGTCGAAGGGCGCCGTCCCCGGATGCTGGTGGTCAAAATGGGTCAGGATGGGCACGATCGCGGGGCCAAGGTGATCGCGACCGCATTTGCCGATATCGGGTTCGACGTGGATGTCGGACCCTTGTTCCAGACCCCCGACGAGGCCGCGCAGGATGCCGTTGACAATGACGTTCATGTCGTTGGGATCTCGTCCCAGGCCGCCGGTCACAAGACGCTGGCGCCCAAGCTGATCGAAGCGCTACGGGACCAGGGGGCCGAGGAGATTCTGGTGATCTGCGGCGGCGTCATCCCGCAGCAGGACTACGATTTCCTGCGAGAGGCTGGCGTGCGGGCCATATTCGGCCCTGGTACCAATATCCCCGAGGCCGCGCGCGAGATCCTGGATATGATCCGCGCCCAGAACCAGCAGGCCGCCGAGTGATGCCGATTGGTCGCAATTCCAGGTGGCAAGGGCCGTTGGCCCATGACCCGGGTGCATCCGTGGACCGCTGTCACCTTGGCCGCGGGATTGCCCTCGGTGGCGCCATATCGTTTAGTGCTGAACGATTTTATCTGTCCGGGCTGCTCTTGATGTTGACGTCAGGGCTGGCGCACCGTGGAGGAGGCTGAAAGATGACCGACCGCAAAACCGACCCCGCGGTCCAGGCCGCGCTGGACTATCACCGCCTGCCGCGTCCCGGCAAGTTGGAGATCAGGCCAACCAAACCCCTGGCCAACGGCCGGGATCTGGCGCGCGCCTATTCGCCCGGCGTGGCCGAGGCCTGCATCGAGATCAAGGACAACCCCGCGACGGCATCGGATTATACGGCACGGGGCAAT
>CAYWND010000749.1:0-1554 GCA_964459085.1 uncultured Oceanibium sp.
ACGCCACGGCCTGGACGTTGATCTCGCCAAGATAGGGCGAGGAAAAGCCGATCCGCCGGGCGCCCAGCGCCCGGATAGCCTCGACCAACGCGCCTGCGGCCGTGATCGACACCGCGCCCGAAACCTTGCTGATACGGCCTGCCAGATCCCGGTCAAACGAAGTCCCGTGGGTCAGCGTTGCGGATGTGCAGCCATACAACACGGCCGCAGGGCGGACGCCCGCGACCATCCGCAGGCTGTCCGTGATGTCCCAAGCGCCTAGGCCCGCCATCTGGGCGGACCCCGGCACCTCGTCGACGTCATACCCGCCCAATCGTTGGAAATGGAACGTCACGCCATTGGGGCGCATCATATGCATGTCCGGCTCGAGGTTGGTGTTGGTAAAGGGCACCAGCACCCCGACCTTGGGCCCGGATCTGGGATCATCCGGCATCGGCTGTCCTTCCCATCTTGCTCAAAACCTCGGCCACTGCGGCCATTTGGTCGGCAGTGCCGACCGTCGCCCTAAGGCACTGCGACAGGCCATAGCCCCCCATGCCGCGCAGGACATAGCCCGCGTGCCTGAGCGCTTGGTCTGCGCGGGTTGCTGCGTCTGCATCTGCGAACGGGATCAGCACAAAATTCGTGTGCGAGGGGGGGAGGTCAAAACCCGCCTGGCCCAACCGCGCTGTGAAATCGTCGCGGATCTGCGCCGTGTGTGCCACGATCGCCTGCATGTGGGTCTGGTCGCGCATCGCGGCCGCGGCCATCGCTTGCGCCACGCCTGAGATGTTGTTGGGGTTCAGCAGCTTTCGCATTTGCCCGATGACCTCGGGAGCCGCAGTGCACCAGCCAACGCGCAGTCCGGCCATTGCGTAGGCTTTCGAAAAGGTTCGGAACACCACCGTGTTGCCTTGCTGCGACAGCGCAAAGATCGGGGAGGGTTCCTGGTCGTCGAATTCGCCATAGGCCTGGTCCACGGCAAGAAGTATATCATCCGACAGCTGCTCGCGCAGGCGCAGGATCTGCGCATTCGAGATACGTGTGCCGGTCGGGTTGCCGGGATTGCAGATGAAGACAAGGCGGGTCAGCGGGGTGACTCGTTCCAAAACCGCATCGACGGACACGGTCCAATTTCCTTCGGGCGCGGCAACGTATGTCGCGCCCGCCTGCTGACAGGCGGTATCGACGAACAGATACCCGTACTGTGTCCCCAGCACTTGGTCACCAGGCCCGGCGTAGCATTTGACAAGGCTGCCAATCAGTTCCATCGAGCCTGCGCCGCACGCGATCATCTGCTCTGGCAAGCGGTAGACGTCTGAAATCGCAGCCCGCAGATCGCGCCAGTCCGGGTCGGGGTAGAGCTGCGCATTGGCGGCTGCCTCGCGTCCTGCCGCCAACGCATCGGGACTGGGCTTGCACGCGCTTTCGTTTTGCGCCAGCGAGGTCATCGCGGGATCGCCCAGCTCCGCCAGCGCATACGGCGCCATGGCCGCTATGTGCGGTACCGGGCGGATCATGCGTCCGACCCATAGGTGTCCCGCGCTGCAGCGGCACTGACCAGCCCTTCGGCCG
>CAYWND010000750.1:0-1548 GCA_964459085.1 uncultured Oceanibium sp.
TGACTCCCCAGCTCGGGACTGTACTGTGATTGCCCGCCCGAACGCACCATTTGCGCGACCATGGATCGCGCGATGTCCAATGCGGACCGGCGACCGAGATCTTCTGCTGTGATCGCAAGTGCCATGTCGATCCCAGCGGCATCCATCCGGCTGATCAGTTCCTCACTCAGCAGTGCACGCCCGTGAAAGTAATTCGGGTCCTCCATCCGCGCGGCCATGTCGGACGGCAACATATCCCTGTCGGTGGGATGCACGTCCCCGTCGATCACCAGGCGATCGCGTCCCTTCTGCAGGAACTCTTTACGCGCCGCGACGCGCGCCCGTGCCGCAGGGGCAAGCGTCACGGCAGTTTCCGCAAGGTATCGCCGACCCGGATCACCCCGTCTTTGGTCACTCGACCATAGATGCCGCGCAGGCGATGCACCTTGCCCTCGCCGGTGTTCACGAAAAGGCACGCGTCACGCCCGTAGCGGTCGATGAAGCTTTGGCAGCCATTGTGCGGCTCGGCCGTGATCACCATTTCGGCTGTGCCCAGCGTGACCCTGGTTCCGGGCGGCAGGTTTGCCGGGGTCAGATCAATGTCGATGAACAGGTTGTCGCCTGCGGGCGGCCAGTTCTCGGGTTCTCCGGCAATCGCCTCGATGCAACGGCTCATCATCATGCAGATCTGCACATCCGGGTGGGGCGCTCCGTCTTCGGTCGTCTTCCAGCAGCCTTTGGCCCAGTGGTCCCCTTCCAGACCGCCGGCAGCTGTAATCCGCACCTCGTCTGCCACCACGCGCTCCCCGTGATCCGGGCGGACAATGATCATGTCGATCCGCCCGGCGTCCTTGGGGCTTTCCAGAATATGGGGCAGTGACGCGCTCAGCGTCTCCAAATCCTTGTGCGGCAGGTCCAGGCTCATGACGGTTACCTCCGGTTATCTGCGGCGTCGAGGCCAGTATCTGGCGGCAACCATAGCCCAGAACAGGATCCCCTGGCCATGGGCCCGCAAGGTCGCCTCGCCAGTGAATGTGACAATCCGCAGTACCAGCCCGGGCCGAGGTGGATAGCCGGTGACCATTTGCGCAGGCAGGCCATCCAACACCGTGCGGAAGTAGATGTAGTAGGCCTCGGGGCTGAGCCAGATAAACAGCCAGAACAACAGCAAAACAAGCAGGGGATTCCACCCGCTGGGCGCAGGCATCCGGCGCGCCAAAGTCAGCATACCGACGGCGAGCACGACAGACAGAACCAAAAGACCGGCCCGCGAGGGGCCGGTCAGATGAAAGAAGGTGTCTTCGGCGTACAAGCTCAGACCCGCATCCGAAGACCAGTGGACAAGGTGATTGCCTCAGTTCAGCGCTGCGTCTGTGATCGCATGGGTCCAGGCCCCTTCGGGTGCCTTGGTGATCACCGGGTCCGAGCCGCCGGACAGAAGCGACGCTACCGTCCGCTCGTAATCCGCCGGATCCAGCGCGCCGTTCGAGCCCGCCGTCAGCTTGGCGATCTCGCCCATCATCCGCTTTTGATGCTTGTCGGTCTGGGCGCCGGTCTCATCATACTCCA
>CAYWND010000751.1:0-1539 GCA_964459085.1 uncultured Oceanibium sp.
GAATTCGTCAAAGTCCCCGACATGCCCGATCAGACGGTTCGCAAACGCCCGATCAGACAGGCCCTGTCCGCGCCAGTCGATCACCACGACGCTGAACCCGGACGCTGCCAGACGCCCGACAACCGCGCCGTATTTTTCCGCGTATTCCGTGCGCCCGGTCAGCACGATTGCGGTCCCGCGTGTGCCGCCATCCTCGATGGCGATGCGCAATCGCGTGCCATCGGCGGTGTGAACCCAAAGGGCGCGTGTGGTATCGGGGGCCCCCGCGACGTCGTTGTGGAACGGCGCGGGGTCCATGGGTGTCAGCTCAGGACCGAGGCCAGCTTCATCGCCAGCCCCATGTCGCCATCAAGGCTGAGCTTGCCGGACATGAATGCGGATGTCGGATTGATGTCGCCCTCCAGGATGCCCTGGAACGTCTCGGCATCGGCGGTCATGGTGACGTCCGCCTCGCCGTCATCCGCGCTGGCGCCCTCGGCGTCGATCCGCACCGATCCTTCGCCCTCGATCACGAATTTCGCCGATCCGTCGAACCCTTCGCCGTCCAGCTTGGCGTTCAGCGCCGCGACCGCGGCCTCTACGATGCTGCTCATCCTGTCGTCGTGTCCTTTCGCATTTTCGGGGCCTGGCCCCTCGCATTTGCCGAAGTTGATGCTAATCTAACGCTCATGAGAGTGACACGAAAGCCCCTGTGGGCAGGTGCCGTCGCGGCACTTCTGATGGTTGCGACCAGCGTTGGCGGGCAAAGCCTGGACGCGTTGGCCGAGCGTGCGGTCGAAGAGGAAAAGCTGCTGGCCGAGCTGGCCCAGCCCGACCTCGCCACCTGGGAATCGGTGGAACGCAAGATCATGCGGCTGTGGTCGCAATCTGGATCCGACACCATCGACCACCTGCTCAAGCGGGGCGAGGCGGCGATGGAGGAGGAGGAGTACCTCAAGGCGCTGGAGCATTTCACCGCCGTGACCGACCATGCGCCGGATTTTGCCGAAGGCTGGCACGCGCGGTCGATCGCGTTCTTCATGTTGGACGAATACGGCCTGGCGCTGTTGGATATCGAACGCACGCTGGCGTTGAACCCGCGTCATTTCGGGGCGCTCTCCGGGGTCGGTGTGATCTATGAGGAGATGGGAGAGTTCGATCTGGCATTGCAGGCGATGCGCCTGGCGCATGACTTGAACCCGCACCGCGAGAACATTACGGATGCGATCAAGCGGCTTGAACAACAGGTCGGCCGCAGCACCCTGTAGCAGCCCCCGTCAAAGGACCGCGATCCCCATACATGCCTGCCAGCGAGCCCCGGGTCGTGGCCGTCCTTGGCCCGACCAATACCGGAAAGACACATTACGCGATCGAACGGATGCTGGGCCACCGTACCGGGGTGATCGGCCTGCCGCTGCGCCTGCTTGCGCGCGAGGTCTATGACCGGATCGTTGCGGTGCGCGGGCCGTCGGTCGTGGCGCTGGTCACGGGCGAGGAACGGATCGTGCCGCCGCGCACGCAATACTGGGTCTGCACGGTCGAGGCGATGCCCGAGGGCAT
>CAYWND010000752.1:0-1531 GCA_964459085.1 uncultured Oceanibium sp.
GGTTCGACATGCTGCAAGATCAGGATCAGGGCGACAAGCGCTGGGTGACCATCCGGCCGCCGGGCGGCGAGGGGACGGCTATCCTGCTGGCGCGGGCCACGACACCCGCGCAAGTCGCTGCTGTGGGAAATCAGACCGGCGATCGGGTCGGGTTCTTTCTAACCACGGATGATTTCGACCGCGACTACGCAAGGATGCGAGACCGTGGTGTGACTTTCCTCGAAAGCCCGCGGGCCGAACCGTACGGAAAGGTCGTGCAATGGCGCGACCCATTCGGCAACCGATGGGATCTGCTGCAACCCGGCTGAGGCTTGGCGTGCCTGGACCGGGCGCTAGCTTGCATAGGATCATGTTCACAGGAGGCCTAACAGAATGCCAGATACCCCGAAGATCGCCGCAAAGCAGCCCGTCCCGGTCGAGGTCAGCGCCGGCAAGACCTACTTCTGGTGCTCCTGCGGTCGATCGGAAACCCAGCCGTTTTGCGACGGATCGCACAAGGACACCGCATTCACGCCGGTGAAATACCAGGCCGAAGTGGACAAGACACTGTTCTTCTGCGCCTGCAAGCAAACCGACAATGTGCCGTTGTGCGATGGATCTCACAATGCGCTTTAGGCGCTGACCGGGACGAAGCCCCGTATCGCCGCAATATGGCGGCATGGGCCCAAATCGTCCCGAAATGACCCTGTTCTTGTCTTAGCGTGACCCTGTTGCGGGGCAAAATGGTTAACAGACGGGCAATCCGCCCATGTTGAATTTGCGTAGTCAGGAGCCCCCACCATGTTGCGCACTCTTATGATCAGCCTTGTCGCCGCGGTGATCTCGTCCGCCTCAGCCAACGCAGACACCGCCATAATGGTCAAGGTCACCAGTATTGACGGGTCCGCGACCCTGACCGGCCAGGCCATTGGCTGGAACGAGGAAAAGCTGGTCGTCCGCGGAAGTTTCGGGACGACGTCGCTGGATCGCAGCAGGATCATCTGCCAGGGCAACGGTTGCCCGCCGCGCGCCTAAACAACGGTCTGGTTTAGCGCCGCCTAATCCAACAACGTATCCGCCCTAAGCCCTGCCCGTTCATAGTGAATGGGCAGGGCTTTGCCATAGAGTTGGCGGGCGCGCTCGGGCGTGCCGACCATGTCCGGCTGGTCGACATAGGAAAAGATCGCGACGTATCGCGGTGTTGGCCCAGCCAACGGTGCAACGCGGTGCAGCGAATAGCGTCCCTTGAACAGTTGCAGGTCGCCGGGTTGCAGGTCCAGACTGACAACCCCGTCCGATGCCCCGTCCAGCACGTCCCGAACGCCGTCTAGGTTCTCGTCGTCAGCGCTACGGATGTTGGCTGCGTATTCGAATGCACCGCCCTGATCCGCGTTCTGGATGGCAAGCGTCACGGTGAACGCGTTGGTGTCGAAGTGCCATGGAAAGCCGGGGCCCGCCTCGGCCATGTTCACGATCACATCCGCCAGCGGATCGGCATAGCGATAAAACTGCTGCTGTTGCAGGCATTCGCGGATGAACGGATCAAAGCCTT
>CAYWND010000753.1:0-1528 GCA_964459085.1 uncultured Oceanibium sp.
CATAGAGGCGCGGGGCGCCGGGGCCCATGACGCGAAACGCGCCGTCGGCGGCCTGCTCGACCTCGGCCTCGCGCCGGACCGAGACCTGACCTGCTACGGCACCGATGGCGTTGGCGACATCCGCATCATCGGGAACCACGGCCTGGCAGTCCAGCCTTGCGGCGACGGCGGGATAGTAGGCATGGGCCGAGGCGCCAAGCGCGATCAACGGACGGTCCAGACCGACCGAGACCCGCGCCACGCCCGTCTGCGTGCGCGATAGCGCGTGGCGGACCAGCGGATCGCTGGCCGGATCGCCGACCTCGAGCCCGTCCGCCGACAGGGCAACCCCCAGCAGCGCATGCGCCGATTGGTCTACCAGGCGGTCCACAACCCATTGCGCAAAGGCCTCGCCGTCAGACCGCACTGCGCGGCCACGCCCGTCGCGGGTCCGTGCCAACAGGGTGGCCGCCCGGCGCGCGGGTCCTGGATCCCAGGTGGTGTGAAAGCCCAGAACATGCGCGGCATCGGTTGGCGTGAACCCGGCCAGCCGGGCCTGACCGGCGGCCACCAGCCGCTTGAGCGCGGCCAGCGTGCGCCGGTTGTCGGCGATCTGGGTCATCGGAACGGGGCCTGCATTCAACCGGTCTGCCAACGCAGCAGTGGCATGGTCATCGCGATTGCCCGGATCGGGGACGGTGATCGGGCCTGGGGCCACGGCGAATTTCGCGAATCCGGGCTCGACGCGCGGCGCGCGCTCTTGCTCGGCCAGTGTCTGGGACACAAGCTGCGGGTGGAACCGGGCCAGGGTCGAGAGCGGGATCACGCGCCGCGGACCCAAGGTCAGGCGCGGGGTCAGGCCGTCGTCGTGCAAGGTGATCTCGCTATCGCCGCCCAGGCCAATGGCGGTGACGTCCACCGCCTCGACCATGGTCTGGAAGCCACCGACCGAGGCACCGTCGGGGCTGAGGCGCGGGCGGCCCTGGTCGAGGATCGCGATATCGGTCGTGGTGCCGCCGATATCCGAGATCACCGCATCCGCGCGGCCGCCCAGCACGCCTGCGCCGACCAGGCTGGCGGCGGGGCCCGATAAGATGGTCTCGATCGGGCGCTCGCGCGCGAAATCGGCCGAGACCAGCGCGCCGTCGCCGCGCACCAGCATCAGCGGTGCCGCGATCCCCGCGTCCGCCATGCTGGCCTGAGTGGCCGCGATCAAGCCGTCGATCAGCGGGATGAGGCGCGCATTCAGGACCGAGGTCACGGCGCGGCGCGGGCCGTTCAGCCGGGCCGATAGCTCGTGCCCGCAGGTGACCGGCAGCGCGGTCCGGGCGCGAAGATGATCACGGACTGCCACCTCGTGCGCCGGGTTGCGGCTGGCAAAGCGTGACACGACCGCAAACGCCGCGATATCCGCAGGCAGGGTGTCGAGGCGGGCATCCAGGGCCTCAAGATCCAGGTCGGCAAGCTGGCCGCCAGCGGTGTCATGCCCACCCGCGATGGCGATCAGCGGATCGCCGTTCAATGCGCCTGAGAGGCCCGCGCGGGTCTG
>CAYWND010000754.1:0-1521 GCA_964459085.1 uncultured Oceanibium sp.
ACTTGCGTCCCGTCTCCGAAGGCATGCACGTCAAACCCGGTGCCTGTCCTGATATCCATCGATTGCCCCGCAAGCCGGTTGGCCCGATCAAAGTCCTCGGGCAGGGTGATTTTGAAATTGTTTCCGTCGCCCAGCACCACCCGCGCCTGATGGCCTGCGGCCAGGGCAACGGTCACGTCGTCGGGGGCAGGGGTCGAGGCCGCTCGGTGGGCGGCCAGGATCACGTCAAACCGAAACCCTTGGGGCGTTTGCGCGCGCCACAGGTCCTCGCGGGGTCTGGCGGCGATCACCCGGTTGCCTTCTGCCTGCCAAAGCGCGTCGACGATGGGCAATGCCGGGAAGGCGGCGTCGACCTCGGCCAAGGCGTCCAGCACCCGATCAATCACGTCATGTGCGATGAAGGGCCGGGCCGCGTCATGGATCAGCACCAGTTCGGGGGCGTGCGGCGCCAATGCCTCCAGCCCCGACCGCACCGAGGCCATGCGATCCGCACCCCCCGGTGTGGGATCGAGCAGTCGGGGCGTCTCCAGACCCTCCGTAGCCTCGGCATAGGCAACTCGGTCATCGGGATGGATCACGATCTGGATCAGGTCGGTTGCAGGATGCGCCAGAAATGCCTCGACCGTGCGTCGGATGACAGGGACACCCGCAACCTTGCCGTATTGTTTGGGTCCGTCGCCGCCCGCACGCTCGCCGCGTCCCGCGGCAACGACAAGCACGGCAGTCTTGGGGGTCGTGTCATTACGGGGCGCGGTCATTGGCCTCATGTAAAACACGCCCGGCGCTGAACACAAGAGATTGCCGAACACCAGAGAACGCGCTATGTCCCGATACTGTATGCTCAAGGTTTAGGCACGTGATATTCAAAATTGGCTCAGTAAACGTGCAATCGCCCGTTTTTCTGGCACCCATGGCGGGAATAACGGATCTGCCGTTTCGTACGCTGGTCTCGCGGTTCGGGGCCGGGCTGGTGGTGTCCGAAATGGTGGCCAGCCAGGAAATGGTTCAGGCGCGGCCGTCCGCGCGCGCCCGGGCGGAACTGGGACTGGGTGTTGAGAATACGGCAGTACAGATCGCGGGGCGAGACCCCTATTGGATGGGCGAATGCGCCCGTATGTGTGCGGATCGGGGCGCGCGGATCATTGACATCAACATGGGTTGCCCGGCCAAAAAGGTCACCAACGGCTATTCCGGATCGGCTTTGATGCGCGACCCGGACCATGCGCTGAAACTGATCGAGGCCGTCGTCGAGGCGGTTGATGTGCCGGTAACGCTGAAAACCCGGTTGGGATGGGATGATGGGTTGCTGAATGCGCCGCAGATCGCGGCGCGGGCGGAAAGTGCGGGCATCGCCATGGTCACGATTCATGGCCGGACGCGGTGCCAGTTCTACAAGGGCAAGGCCGATTGGGAGGCGATAGCGCGGGTCCGACGGGCGGTTTCGATCCCGGTGATCGCCAATGGCGACATCGTGACCGACGTCGACGCCCGCGCCGCCCTGGACGCGTCTGGCGCACATGG
>CAYWND010000755.1:0-1521 GCA_964459085.1 uncultured Oceanibium sp.
CTGTGAACAGATTCAAGAGGGATGCGGCCTGGCCGCAGAGGGCTTGCGCGTCGGCCTTTTCGGAGAGCCCGACAGCGAGCGGGCCGCAGCGATTGGGCGGATTGGCTGTGATGCCGGCGACCTTCTGGCGTGTGAGCAACTGGGCGCTGCACTGGACAGTGCTGAAGGATTGCCGATCCTCGATCAGGCTTGCGACAGCGGTAGCGGACCCGCCTGTCTTCGCCTGGCCTATGCCCACCTCGACATCACGGATAGCTTCACAGGCCGCCACACCACCGTACGCCGGGGCCGCGAAGACGATGTGGTCGATGCGGCGAGCCGCGCGTGCGAGCTTGGCTTTGGTGAAGGGTGCTTCTGGCAGGCCTGGTTCTCCCCGCGGGGGCCGAACAGCCTGCGCCTGCTGGAAACCGGCTGTGACACCCATTCCGCTTTCAGCGCCTGCTTTGGCCTGGCCATCGAACAGATCGTGCAGGCCTTCACCCTGGAAGAGATCAGCGCTGGCGTTGAACGCCTTGATGGTCTCTGCACGCTGGGCATCAGCTATGCGCAAGGGTGTAGCGATATCTACAACGATACACGCCCGTACACTGGACCCTTGTCTGAGGGCGTAAGCAGCACTGAAGCGCAGTATCTGGAAGCCCTGGCTGCCTATCCGGGACTAGTTGAAATCTTTGCAGAAACGATCACACCGACCCCGCCTGCCGATGGCCCGGATCCAGACGCCCTGGTCCAGGTTATTTCGATCTTGAATGATGCCTGCCGCGCCCAGGACGTTTACCTGATCGCCTGCCCAACTCTGGTCATGCTGCCGCCTGAGGTCCTTTTAGACCTCGAAGAAGACGGAGAGGGCGATCCCCAGGCCATCATCGACTATCTCAACACGATCAGAACGCGCTGCGGAGGCGGTGAGGACCTGATCGCTTGTGCCTTCTTCGAGCGCGTCGTTTCTGAGATTCAGACCTATCGCGATTTTCCGGACGAGTATTCGGGTGTTCTGGACCGGCTGGGTTGGGCGGCCACAGGTGCGATCCAGGCGCTGGCGGACCGATGCCTGACAGAGGACGACGGGCGCACCTGTGCGGCGGTGGCCCAATCCACGCTTCTTTATGAAGGCTTTGGTTCTGAAGACGGGCTGAACCTCTCCCTCCGACAGGTCAAAAGGATTTCCCAACTGGCCTGTAATCACGGTGATCTTCAGGCCTGCCAGATGCTCCTGGAACTGACTCGCGATGGCGCGGCCGCTTTTGGAGAGGACCTCGCGGAGCTTCCTCCCAATCCGGTTCAGGCCCTTGAGGTGGCGCTACGCAGCTGCCGCTACGGGCTGGATCATTGCGATTATTGAGGGGATTGGTGAAGCATGCATTGCCCCAGGAACAGGCCGACACCTACCGAACCAGCCCACACACCGCCGCACCCCTTCGTTAATTGGAGTGCGATCGAGCCAGAGCCGTAAATCCATGAACACCGAGATCCATCAATTCTGTGCGGCTCAACGCCCTCATCGTCGCCGCGGACTCGCTA
>CAYWND010000756.1:0-1520 GCA_964459085.1 uncultured Oceanibium sp.
AGGCTGTTGCGAACTCCCAAAACCGTGCAGCAGCCGCCGAACGGGGCGTCGTACCCTGACGCGCCAGCACGATCCGCCGAACCGGCGCGCGGCGCAGGGGCACCTGCACAACCCCCGGCAACGTCGCCGGCAGAGACAGGCCCGCGACAATCGCGTTACCCAATCCCTGGCCAACCATCGCAAGGATGGAATGCGTCTGCAGGATGCGCTGCGTGACCCGTGGACTGGTCCCACCCTGGCGAAACCAGTCGGTGATGAAGGGTTCCGACCCGCCCAGCGTCATGATGAAGGGCCGTTCGGCCAGATCGCCGGGCGACAGGGGCCCGGTCAGCGCACCCCTGGCAGGCATCAGGGCCACCAAGCGATCCTCAGCCACCGGATGCACGTCAAAGGCCTCTCCCGGATCGGCCAGCACCGCGATATCCACGCGCCCCTGGGTCAGGTCCTCCAAGGCCCGCGCGTCGTCGGTTTCCCGCACTTCGACGGTGATCCCATGATGGTGGCCCGCGAAACGGTGCAGCAGGCTGGGAAGAATACGCGTGGATGCACTCGCCCCGAAGGACCCGATCCGCACTGTCCCGGCGCGGTTTCGCCGGGCGTCGGACAGGCGGCGTTCGAGGCTGCCAAGGGAACTCGCGATTTCTGCCGCGTGCCGGGCCACGATCTGTCCCTCCTCGGTCAGCCTCAGGGGGCGCGCCCCGCGCTGAACAAGGGTCAGTCCGCATGCCGCCTCCGCACTGCTGATCGCACGGCTCACAGCGGATTGGGTTAGCCCCAGCTCGGCCGCGGTGGCAGAGACACTTCCGGTGGTTTCAAGGCTGCGCAGGGCGCTCAGGGCGGTCAGGCTGATTTCGGGCATTATACTATGATCAAAACTCATTTTGTTTTGCACGATATTACCAATATGCCAGAACCCGACAAGCGCGAGGAAAGGACATCATGCTAGACCACACACTTCCCGACAGGTTCACCGGGCCGTCCGCCTGGGTCGGCAAAGACCTGCAGACCCGGCCGGAGGACTGGCTCTATCACCTCAGTGCTGCCGATATCGCTGACGTCGAACAGGCGGCGACGCATTTCCTGGGCAAGGGCCGGGATATCGGGGAGATCACCAAGGCGGACTTCCCGCTGACGTATTTCGCGGACCACCTGGCGCATTTGTCCGAAAAGCTGCTTCACGGGATCGGGGTCGAGGTGTTGCGCGGCCTGCCGGTCGAAACCTATTCCCAGGAAACCGCAGCGGCGATCTTTTGCGGGATTGGCGCGCATCTGGGTACCGCGCGGTCGCAGAACGCGGCGGGGCATATCCTGGGCCATGTGCGCGACGTGGGCGCAAACCCAGAAGACACCAACACCCGGATTTACCAGACCAACGCGCGCCAGACCTTCCATACCGACAGCGCCGATGTCGTGGGCCTTCTGTGCCTGCGCGAGGCGAAAGAGGGAGGCGACTCGCTTCTGGTCAGCGCCGAGACGATTTACAACCGCATGCGCGCGCAGCGGCCCGACCTGCTGGAACG
>CAYWND010000757.1:0-1514 GCA_964459085.1 uncultured Oceanibium sp.
GCCACTATCTGGCGGCGATGGTCGAGGTTCTGGTCCGCGATGCGCGCAGGCTCGAGGCGGCGGCAGCGGCGCTGGACCATTGCCCCATGGGCGCTGCGGCCATCACCACCTCCGGATTTCCGATCGATCGGGCGCGTGTCGCAGCCCTTCTGGGGTTTCAGGCGCCGCTGGTAAATTCCTACGGCTGTATTGCGTCCGTCGACTACGTGACGGGGCTTTACTCAGCGATCAAGCTGATCTTCCTTCATCTCGGTCGGGTGATCCAGGATCTGGCCTTCTGGTCGTCGTTCGAGGTTGGGCAGATCTATGTGCCCAACAGCCTGGTGCAGATCAGCTCGATCATGCCGCAAAAACGAAACCCGGTTCCGATCGAACACATGCGCCACCTGGCGTCGGTCACCTGCGGCCATTGCGACATGGTGGTGAACACCATGCACAACACCCCGTTCACAGATATGAACGACAGCGAGGGCGAGGTGCAGCAGGCAGGCTATGCCGCCTTTGGCAGCGGTGGAAGGGTGCTGGCGCTGATGCAGGCGCTGCTGCCCGCGTGTTCGATCAACTCGGATCGGGTGGGCGCAAACATGGACGCCGCTTGCGTAACCATTACGGAGCTGGCCGACACGCTGGTCCGGGACGAGGATTTGAGCTTTCGTCAGGCGCACGAGATTGCCGCCAACACCGCGCGCGCCGTGATTGCCGCAGGCCAGGGACTTGGCGCGGGGTTTGACGCATTCTGCGCCGCTTTCCGGGCCGAAGTAGACCGCGCTCCGACACTGTCCCGGGACGACTTTGCTGCCGCCGTCTCGCCGCAGGTCTTTGTCGCCCGACGCGAATGTCTGGGCGGACCGGGCCCGCAGGCACTTTCGTCCGCGCTGCAGTCGTCACGGTCGGATGTCCTGGAGCTTGAAACAAAAATCGCAGGTCGAAAGTCGCGTATCGAGGCCGCCGAGGCCACGCTTGTGCAAGCCTTCGACACGCTGCAGGAGGGCTGATGCCATGGCGACCCTTGCGCTGAGAAAACTTGTCAAACGGTATGGCCAGACCGAGGTGCTGCACGGCATCGAACTGGATGTCGAGGATGGCGAGTTCGTTGTCTTTGTCGGGCCGTCGGGGTGCGGCAAGTCCACAACGCTCAGAATGATCGCGGGACTCGAGGAAATCTCGTCGGGCGAGGTCGAGATCGCCGGCCGTGTGGTCAACAATCTGGAACCCAAGGATCGGGACATTGCGATGGTTTTCCAGAACTACGCGATCTACCCGCATATGACGGTACGCAAGAATATCGGATTTGGTCTGCGGTCCTCGAAGCTGCCCAAGGCCGAGAAAAACAAACGGATCGAGGATGTCGCAGCGATCCTGGACATGACTGATCTGCTGGCGCGCAAACCCGATCAGTTGTCGGGCGGTCAGCGACAGCGGGTTGCGATCGGGCGGGCAATGGTGCGCGATCCAGCGGTGTTTCTGTTCGACGAGCCGCTGTCGAACCTGGATGCGCAACTGCGCACCCAGAT
>CAYWND010000758.1:0-1508 GCA_964459085.1 uncultured Oceanibium sp.
CAGAACCTCAGCCCGAACCAGCTGATCCGCATTGACGGTCAGATCATGGCCATCGCGATGATGGTGAACGCGCAGCACCTGATGTATCGCGAGGACATCCTGTCCGATCTCGGCATCGCACCGCCGACCACCTATGCAGAGATGCTTGAAGCCGCAGAGGCGATCCGCGCCGCAGGTGTTGTCGAGTATCCGCTCGGCGCGACGATGGCGACGGGCTGGAACCTCGCGCAGGACTTCGTGAACATGTATCTCGGCCACGGCGGCACGTTCTTCAACGATGACCTGACCCCGGCTGTGAACTCGTCCGAGGGTGTGGCCACGCTGGAGATGATGAAGGCCCTCACCGCCTATATGGACCCCGAGTATCTGGTGTCCGACTCCACCTATGTGCAGCAGCAGTTCCAGCAGGGCAAAATCGCAATGGCGAACCTCTGGGCCTCGCGCGCAGGTGCGATGAACAACGAAGCTGAAAGCCAGGTCGTTGGTCTGGTGACAATGGCAGCGGCCCCGTCGGTCGCGGCTGGCATGCCCCCGGCAACGACGCTGTGGTGGGACGGGATCGTGATCGCGTCCAACATCTCTGACGAGGAAGCCGAAGCGGCGTTCCGCGTCGCGATGGAAGGCCTCGACCAAGAGATGGTCTCGGCCAACAATGATGCGGCTGTGTGGCTGGTGAACGGCTATGAGCCCGGCCCGCTGGCTGAGGGCGCGATTGCCTCCGCAACCGCAGGCGCTCCGCCCTACCCGGCGTCCACGCAAATGTCGATGATGCACACCGCACTCGGCAACAACGTGGCGGACTACCTCACGGGCGCGAAGTCCGCAGAGGACACGCTGATGGCGATTGAGACTGCGTATCTCACCGCCGCACGCGAATCCGGCCTGATCGAGTAATCGGGTTATTTGGGGCGGCGTGTCACCGATGCGCCGCCCTGATCCTCCTCTCATGGACCAGCTTGCATTTGATATGGTGATTGTCGGAGCCGGATCGGCGGGCTGTGCGCTTGCCGCGCGCTTGGCGCGGGACACGGATCTGAGCATTTGCGTGGCCGAGGCCGGTCCATCGGATGATGATCTGCGTGTGAAAGTGCCCTTTGGGCTGATTTCACTGATGTTCGACAAAACACGCGATTGGGGGCGCCGCTCTGTGCCGATGGTCGGCACCGGCGGGCGCGATGTAAAGGTGCCGCGCGGGCGTCTGGTCGGCGGGTCCGGGTCTATCAATTCAATGGTATGGTTCCGGGGGCGCCGCAGCGACTACGACGCATGGGCGCAACCCGGTTGGGACAGCGAGACGGTCTGGGGTGCCTTTGAAGAGGTCGAGCGTCACACCACGCCCGCACCGCTGCCGCATCCGCACCCGCTTTCGCAGGCATTTGGCGCGGTCGATGGCACCGATACCGCGCCGACACCCGATCACGTCTCCACTGGCGTGTTCAACGTCAATATGCGCAACGCGCGGCGGCATTCGGCGGCGGATGCGTTTCTGCGCCCCGCCGGTCGCCGTG
>CAYWND010000759.1:0-1506 GCA_964459085.1 uncultured Oceanibium sp.
CGGCGGAACGTGTCAGCCCGATGACCGCGTGCTTGCTGGCCGAATACGACGCCGTGCATGACCTGGAGTTGCACACTCATGCCAGCGCCGAGGCGCAGGTTGCCGCCCTGTCCGACGATATTGCCTACAACAACCATGACCTGATGGACGGGTTGCGGGCCGGATTGTTTGAAACCGAAGAGATCTGCGATCTGCCCCTGGTCGGGGACAATTTCCGGCAGGTCGACGCGCGGTGGCCGGGGCTGGACCCCAAGCGCCGCCGTTACGAGGCGATGCGGCGGGTCTTTGGCGTCATGGTCGAGGATGTGCTGGCGGCCTCGCGCGGGGAACTGGCGCGCTCGGGCGTGCGGGATGTGACCCAGATCCGGTCGCTGGGCCACCCGGTGGTCCGGTTCAGTGAAGGGATGTTGGCGGATCTGCAGCAGATCCGGGCCTTTCTGTTCAACCGTATGTACCGCGCGCAGCGGATCATGGCCGAGCGGGACGTCGCCGCAAATGTGGTCAGGGACCTGTTTCACCGCTTCATGAAGGCACCGGATCAAATGCCTGATAACTGGGCGAAATCGGCGGATTCCTGCCGGTCAGAGGCCGATCGGGCGCGCGTGGTCGCGGATTTCATCGCAGGCATGACCGACCGCTACGCGTTCATGATGCACGAAAAATAAAAAAACCGGCCACGAGGGCCGGCAGGTACTGTGTTGGGGGTACAGTGATGTTTTTACTTGTTTATTCTGGTCGTTCAGGTGTGCGCGACCCGGTTATTTGGGCGCGGTTTCCGTCTATTCTGTGTGGCTATTGTCGCAGCAACGGCTGGCGTTGCCAACCCAAGCCCAAGAAACGCAATCAGTAATCTCATAACGCAGCACTCCGGTGGCCTATAGCCTCCCACCCTTTGGTTAACCAATGATTAGGAGAAGTGGCAAAAAAAGGGCAGGAATTAGAGTTCTTTATTATTCAATCTTAAGAATATCACCAGGCGGGTGTGGATAGTTTGCGCCCGCCCGTGCATGTCGCCCATTGCGCTGCCCCGACAGTTTGGTAGAGAGCAGCAGCAAGTGCACGAGGTCGATATGAACCTGTTTTCCCAGATAAGAGAGGCCGTTCTGGCCGCCGTTGACCGGCTGGTCACAGATGGCGCGCTGCCCGATAGCCTGCCGGTCGGGGCCATCGCGGTCGAGCCGCCGCGCGATGCGGCCCATGGCGACATGGCCACCAACGCAGCGATGGTTCTGGCCCGACCGGCTGGTCGCAAGCCCAGGGATATCGCGGATGCGCTGGCCCCGATCCTGTCAGACGATCCGCGGATTGCCGAGGCGTCTGTCGCCGGGCCGGGGTTCATTAATCTGCGGCTGGATCCGTCGGTTTGGCAGGGCGTAGTGCCTGCGGTGCTGGCGGCAGGGACCGAATTTGGGCGCTCGACGCTTGGCGTTGGGCAATCGGTGAACGTCGAATATGTCTCGGCAAATCCGACCGGGCCGCTGCATGTCGGCCACACGCGCGGGCTGC
>CAYWND010000760.1:0-628 GCA_964459085.1 uncultured Oceanibium sp.
CACGCGCGAAAAGCTGACGCTTCGGCTGCACCAGGAACTGCCCTACCAGCTCACGGTCGAAACCGAAGCCTGGGAAGAGCGTAAGGATGGATCGGCCCGGATCGACCAGATCATCTATGTCACACGCGATGGCCACAAGGGCATCGTGCTTGGCAAGAAGGGTGAGACGATCAAGGCGGTCAGCCAGGCCGCGCGCACCGAACTCGAAGACTTCCTTGGACGAAAGGTGCACCTGTTCCTGCAGGTAAAGGTGCGTCCTGGCTGGCTGGACGAGGCCGAAAGATATTCGGAAATGGGCCTGGATTTCCGGGATGGCAACGCGTGAGCCGACTGACGGCGGAATTCTGGGTGCAGGCCTACCTGGCCCGGCTACGGCAGTTCGAAATTCCGGCGTTCGTCACCGCGCGCGGAGACGCGACGGCCGGTGCAGTCCTGGTCAAGCTCAACACCCTGGACGGACATGCGCAGGCCTATCAGCGCAGCTTTGACTTGCTCAGCGGTGAGCGCGCCTGGGTTGTCCTTGCCGAAGGCGACGAGACCGCCGTAGACGAGGCCGTTGCGCGCCAGAAAGAGTTCGATCCCGACCTTTGGGTGATCGAGGTCGAAGATCGAGAAGGGCGGCACCTGT
>CAYWND010000760.1:658-1506 GCA_964459085.1 uncultured Oceanibium sp.
CGGCCAAAGGTCTTTTTTTCACGCGCCCCTCTGACCACCCCGATTGACCCCCGTCAACGCGCCGCAAGGTTGCGAGTGCTACGATCCCGGTCGGTGCTGGACTCTGTTAAATCGGCATCGCGGTAAGGGAGAGTAGACATGAAAAAGCACATCTTTGTCGCCACGGACGGATCAGACAATGCCATGGCCGCCGTCGATTTCGCCGCCGAGCTGGCCGCGAAATTCGGTGTGCCCCTGACCATCGGGCATGTGCTTCAGTTCGGCCGGTCCGCCGAGGAAATGGCGCGAATGGCGGATGTCGAACATATCGTGAAATCGGTGAAGACCATCTCGCCCATTGATTTCAATGTGTTGTCAGGCACCGGTGGGGATCTCTTCGCGGATACAAGGCCGACCGGCGATGTCATGCGCGCGGTGACCTTGATCGGGGACGAAATCCTCAGCCGCGCGGTGGCAAGGGCTAAGGAACTGGGCGCCAGGGATGTATCGACCAAAAGCTCGCGTGGCGACGCGGCCGACACCATTCTGGATATGGCCGAAACCGCCCGCGCTGACATGATCGTCGTCGGGCACCGCGGGCTGGGCCGTGTTCGGACGATGCTGCTGGGAAGTGTCGCTCACAAAGTGGCCCAGCATGCCATCTGCACGGTGGCGGTCATTCGGTGACCGCCAACCGCATGTGTCTTTGGAAACGGGCCTATTTCACTTCGATGACCTGCCGCGCCAGAACGGCCTGATTGCTGACGTCGAGGAAGCGAAGTTCATAGCTTCCGGGCGCTTCCGGCAGCGTCAGGCTGACCGGATCGGGGCCGGTGATCTTGACGGCGCTGATCCAGGTAAAGATCGCC
>CAYWND010000761.1:0-1500 GCA_964459085.1 uncultured Oceanibium sp.
ACGGGTTTCAGGACGGCGACTGGGCCCGCGTCACCTCGCATCATGGCGAGATCGTGGTGCCGGCCGTCCGCATGGACGCGCTCAACCCCAAAACCGTCTGGACCTGGAACGCCATCGGCAAGCGCAAGGGCGCCTGGGCACTGGACCGCGACGCGCCCGAGGCGACGCGGGGCTTCCTGCTCAACCACCTGATCCACGAGCTTCTGCCGCCCAAGGGCGACGGGCTGCGCTGGTCCAACTCCGACCCCGTGACGGGCCAGGCCGCCTGGTACGACCTGCGCGTCAAGATCGAACGCACCGACCCCCGCCCGCAGACCGCGCCCGACACCGGGGCCCAGGCCTCGCCGGTCGGCACTGGGCCGGACACGCTGGCCTATGGCAAGGACTGGACATGAGGCCACAGCGCGCATCACCGCCGGGGATGGTGGGCGGGGCGCTTTTCGGGCGCAGCCCGAAACAGCGCCGTCCCCATCCTCAACAGGGGACCCGCCCATGACCCCGCGCCTCCACACCATCGCCGGCGGCGGCGGCACGGCCCTGCATGTCCGCGACTGGGGCCCCCAGGACGCACCGGCCTTCCTGCTGCTGCATGGCTGGTCACAAAGCCACATGTGCTGGCAGGCGCAGACGGGCAGCGACCTCGCCTCCGATTTCCGCCTGATCGCGATGGACCTGCGTGGCCATGGCCAAAGCGACAAGCCCACCGATCCGGCGGCCTATGCCGACGGCACGCTCTGGGCCGAGGACATCCGCGCCACGATCGACATTCTGGGCCTTGCCCGCCCCGTCCTGGTCGGCTGGTCCTATGCGGGCCGCGTCATCGGCGAGTATCTCGCCACCCATGGCGACGCGGCGCTGGGCGGCATCCTGACGGTCGGGGCGATCATGGCCTCGGGTGCCGCACGCGAGGACTGGATGATGGGCCAGGACAGCGCCTCCAAAATCTCCGGCCTCACCTCGGACGACCAGGCGCGCCTGATCGAGGGCACCCGGCAGTTCATCCGCGCCTGCACCCATCGCCCCCTGCCCGCCGAGACGTTCGAACGCGTCCTCGCCTTCAACATGCTCTGCCCGGCTTATGCGCGCCGTGGCCTCGCGGTTGCCTCCAGCGACACCCGCCCGGCCTACGGCGCAATCACCTGTCCCCTGACGATCGTGCATGGCGCCGAAGACGCCGTTGTCTCGCCCCAATGCGCCCGCGATCTGGCGGATCGCGTCCCCCACGCGCGGCTCGAGGTTCTGCCCCGGATCGGCCATGCGCCCTTCCTCGAGGCCCCCGACCGCTTCAATCATCTGTTAAGAGAGCTTGCAGCAGAGGTTAACGCATCGGCATGAAACTCGCCCATTTGCCATACGCTTGCTGTACGCTTGCTGTACGAAAGTCACCCCTCTCATGACCAGCCTGCCCCAAAGCACCGACAAGACGCTCGGCCTGGTGATCGACCTCGACACCTGCGTCGGCTGCCATGCCTGCGTGATTTC
This sequence comes from uncultured Oceanibium sp., assembly GCA_964459085.1. Taxonomy (GTDB): domain Bacteria; phylum Pseudomonadota; class Alphaproteobacteria; order Rhodobacterales; family Rhodobacteraceae; genus Halovulum. Next base: position 1,483 of record CAYWND010000761.1, read on the forward strand.
GTGCAAGGAGTGGAACAC